>NZ_JBNPWQ010000014.1:0-174013 GCF_050433745.1 Sphingobacterium sp. HSC-15S19 | reverse complement strand
TTTAACACAGCTCAGCTTAAATTCAAAGCTGTGCTTCTTTTTCTTATTCATAAAAAATGCCCCCAGAAAGTGTCTAACTTTTTGGGGGCACTGCAAAGGTTGGATAGCCCCTTTTATATTGAATTTTTACCGAATCCCTATACAGGTACTTTTCAAATATTCAATTCTCAGAGGGTTTGTTTTTACTTTTTAGAAACCTTCTTTTACATTGAATCCTTGTACACCTTAACACTATTGCTTCTAGTTAATCGACCGGTTATTTTTTAAGGTATTTTTCCAAAAATTGATCCTGCTCCCAAAGTAAATGGAAGATATTTTCTTTGGCGACATATCCATGAGCTTCGCGTGGTAAAATGACCATACGCACGGGAGCTCCCAAATTCTTCAGGGCCTGGAAATAGCGTTCCGTCTGCAGGGTGAATGTTCCGGGATTATTATCGGCTCCGCCGTGAACCAACAAAAGTGGGGTTTTCATCCGATCAGCACTCACAAATGGAGACATGGTCATATACAAGGCTGGATCATCCCAAAAGTTACGTTGTTCACTCTGAAAACCAAATGGTGTTAAGGTCCGATTGTATGCTCCAGAACGGGCAATTCCTGCGGCAAACAATTTTGAATTGGACAACAGGTGTGCTGTCATAAACGCACCATAGGAATGCCCACCCACAGCAACTTTTTTCCGATCGATGTAACCCAAATGATCTACCGCATCAATTGCAGCTTCGGCATTTGCCACAAGTTGCTCAATAAAGGTATCATTCGGTTCTTTTGTTCCCTCTCCAACAATAGGGAAGGCCGCATTATCCAATACAGCATAGCCCTTCGATACCCAGTAGATAAAAGAGCCATAACTTGGGAAGGTAAACTCCTTCGGATTGGCCGTGCTTTGTCCGGCTGTATTCTTGTCCTTATATTCCCGTGGATAAGCCCACATTAGCAGAGGCAACTTCTCTTTCTTCGTAAAATCATAACCGGCAGGTAAATATAATGTTCCGGAAAGTTCGACTCCATCCTTGCGCTTGTATTTTAAAATCTCTTTATGAACTTTTTCCAACGATTTAAACGGGTTTTCCAACGTGGTGAGCGTCACCTGTTTCCCCGATTTCATATTTTTCATGAAATAATTCGGATAAATCGATGCTGACTGAAGCGAAATCAACAGATCACCAGTTTTAGGGTTCACTAGTTGGGCGATACGTTCTTGCATTTCAGATACTGGAGCAGTGTAGATGCGTTTTTTCTTCAATGAATGCAGATCAAGCTCATCCACAAAAGGAAACTCACCATTTTTAGTAAAACCCTTACCTACAAACAACACCTTATCCTTATCTATATACATCGAATAAGTGCCTAAACTATTTTTTTCCATATACACATCTCCCGGATCATTATAGACGTCCTGACTGTTCCGCTCGTGCAACAGTTTGGATTCTCCCGAAGAAGGATTCACCACAAAAGTTTTTGCGTTTCTCGTATCATACCATTGCGAATTGATCAATGCATATTTATCATTCCCCCATGTTACACCAGCATAACGGTCTTTGATTTTAAAAATAAGCTTTCCCGCACCATTGTAAGGGTACGATAAAGTATATAAGGCATCACGAAACTCCGCAGGTTTGTTCGCATCCCCGCCATCCAAGGCTTCTACATAAGCCAACGTAGCTGGCTGATCACTCCGCCAATGCCAGGCACGTTTTCCCGATCGTGTCGACGAAAAACCTTTCGGCATTACCTCTGTCAAGGCTGTCTCATTCACAAGCGCTATTTCCTTGCCCAATCGGTCATAAATTCGAACCTGCTGTGGAAAATACGAGACCGGAACTACGTAGGAATAAGGTTTTGTGATCGTCGTGATCATCACATACTCACCATCCGGCGAGAAACTGATCCCCGTATAAATGGCTTTATCTTTAAAGGAAGAAATCTTGCCGTCCAGATCTACAAGTTCAAGGTTGGATTGCACCAATGTTTCAAAATTCACTTCGTCCTGCGGATTTTTAAGCAGGTCTTGGTATGTCCTCAATTGGGACACCTTCCCATCACTTGTTGAGACAATAGGTCCTGTCGGCAAATCTTTTGAGGGGTCCAACAGCGCAGCCCTATCCTTTGGCAGGCTTGTTATTATTAAACCGGAAGAATTTCTCAGCCACTGAAATGGTGCTGTCAATGTTCCATTCAAATTGTAAGCTGTCAACTGTTTGACATTTCGCGTTGCAAGATCAATGACAAATAAGGCCGTTCCACTTTCATTTGTATTGCTAAATGCCAAACGCTTATTGTCTGGAGAGAACACAAAATTGGCCATCGCCGCTTTTTCGGGCATTCCCGTGAAGTCGGAAAATTCCATATTTTGTCCTATTTTTTTCAAGGCAATCTTATCGAAAAAGATTGTCGAGCTTTCCATGTTCGTCTTCGGATTAATCCGCAATCCAGCCAGTTTCATTTCTTCCTGGCCTAAGTCTGCCAGGCTTTTATACGTAGGCCGGAACGTAAATAACATCCAATTTCTATCGCTTGAAATCTTTATCTGAGGGGGGCGCACATAATCGGCTAAGGCCAAAATTTCAGTAGAGGGTTTTTGAAAGGTAATGTTTTCCTGCGCTTGCGTCTGTAGCGACGCTAGAAGCAAGAGACCATAGAATAGTTTCTTCATAAATTTATTTTTCAAATTAGGGCAAAATAAGGTAATAAAATTTTCATAAAAAAGCAAGCTTTGTAGCTTTTTTATGACAGTAAAATTAAACTTAAATCATTTGTAAAATAGTGGTAAAATTTACTGATTTAAAGTTATCCACATTTACAAAATTAAGATAATCAATAACTTACAAACACCAATCTGCAGCAAACGCATTCTCTGACAAACTTTTGCCCAAAATGTGGAAAAGTCAAACTACCGCATCGAAAGAAAATATAAGATATTTGTTAAGCTAATGAAAGAATTGGCAACTCAACGAAGTTTTTAAGTATCGAAAACACAGACTTTTCTTTTTGATGAATTGTCTATTTTAAATGGCCAGATGCACCTTAAATCTGGTCTCCCCGATTAAAATTGATACCATTAACTCCGTACCGAGTTTTTCTATAAAGATTGGAATAAAAAAATAAACAAGTAAACATGGCAAGAATTATCAAATTTGAGAAAAACGATTGTGCTCCTTGTGCACAAGTATCGGCTTATTTGGATCAAAAAGGTATCCAATATGAAACGGTTAATCCTTTTGATGAACCAGACTTGGCCGCAAGATTCAAAATCCGCACAGTTCCTACGGTAATTGTGTTGGAAAATGAAGAGATTCAACACCGTATCATTGGCTTTAAACCAGAGGAATTGGCTGCGATTGCACTTTAATAAATTCAGCGTATCATTAAAATGAAACAGTGACATGATACACATTTATTATGATTCCAGAACGGGGAACGTACAACGTTTTATGGATAAAGTAGCGCAGATAACGGGTTGGCAAATTCATAAGATTACCGCCGATTTAATGGTAAAAGACCCTGGTCATTTGGTCACTTTCACCACAAATTTTGGACAGGTGCCCGAAAACACAAAAGAATTCATGAAACGCGAAGCTAAAAATATCTATTCTGTTACTTCCAGTGGCAACCGCAACTGGGGACCGAATTTTGGTCTGGCAGCTGATCGCATTTCACAGGATTTCGACATTCCACTGGCGTTCAAATTTGAACTGTCCGGAACAATGGAAGATATTAATCAATTTATTGACATCTTAAAGAACTTTTGCGATGGTAGCAAACGAAGTAGCAAAAAACTGGATATTGCTTAATAATGAAATCATGATTAAGCATGATGACGAATTCAGCTTACATAAAGATAAGGAAGCGGTTCGTGCATATTTCTTGGAATATGTAAATAAGAACACCGTGTTCTTTTATACATTAAAAGAAAAAATAGACTATTTGGTAGAAAACAACTATTATATTGACTTTTACCAATGGTTTACATTTGAAGAAATGGAAACGGTATTCAACTATGTGTATGCGAAGAAATTCCGTTTCGAATCTTTTATGGCGGCATTCAAATTCTTCCAGAGCTACGCTTTACGTGACGATTCTGGCGAGAAGTTTTTAGAGCGTTATGAAGACCGTGTAGTTGCTGTTTCCTTGTTCTTAGCAAGAGAAGAGGGTGTTCAAAAAGCAATTGAATATGCAGAAATCATGATCAATCAAGAGTATCAGCCAGCGACCCCTACATTCTTGAATGCAGGAAAGAAACGCTCGGGTGAATTAGTATCATGTTTCTTGGATGAAATCGGCGACAACTTAAATGGTATCGGTTATGCTGTTGATTCCGCAATGAAGTTGTCTTCTATCGGTGGTGGTGTATCGTTCAATATCTCTAAAATCCGTGCTCGCGGAGAAGCTATCAAAGGTGTTGAAGGCCGTGCCGGCGGTGTACTTCCAATCATGAAGATTATGGAAGATACATTCTCATATGCGAACCAGTTGGGACAACGTCCGGGTGCTGGTGCAGTATACCTCAATATTTTCCACTCTGACATCGAAGAATTTTTAGATTGTAAAAAAATCAACGTTGACGAGAAAGTACGTATCAAATCATTGTCTATCGGTATCATCGTTCCTGATAAATTCATGGAATTGGCAGAAAAAGATGAACCATGCTATTTGATCTACCCACATACGGTGATGCAAGAGTATGGACAATTCTTGGATGAGATGGATATGGACAAGATGTACGACGAATTGATCACGAATCCAAACGTGAAAAAGAAAAAAATCAATGCTCGTCACCTTTTAGTTAAAATTGCTCAGACACAAAAAGAATCAGGATATCCTTATATTTTCTTCAAAGAGAACACCAACCGTGTCCATGCATTGAATGAAATCGGTCAAGTGAAATTCTCGAACTTGTGTACTGAAATCATGCAAGTATCTCAAGTATCCGATATTGAGATCTATGGCAAACAGGACACGATCCGTTATGGTATCTCCTGTAACTTAGGCTCCTTAAATATCGCGACTGTAATGGACAACAAACGTATCAAAGAGACCGTAAAAACGGCTATGCGCGCTTTGACTGTCGTTACAGACGTGACCAATATCGATATGGTTCCATCTATTGCAAAAGCAAACCGGGAGTTGCATTCTGTAGGGCTAGGTGCAATGAACCTCCATGGTTACCTTGCAAAAAGTTTCATCATGTATGAATCTAACGAGGCGCTGGATTTTGCCAATACCTTCTTTATGATGATGAACTATTATTCATTGGAAGCATCGATGGAAATTGCCAAAGAACGTGGTAAAACATTTGTTGGATTTGAAAAATCAGCCTATGCCGATGGCACGTATTTCAACAATTACATAAACCGCGATTACATACCTAAAACAGCTAAGGTAACGGAGTTATTTGAAGGAATACATATTCCAACAGTAGAAGATTGGTTGGAATTAAAAGCGAAAATCAAAGAACATGGTATTTATCATGCTTACCGCTTGGCTATTGCTCCAAATCAATCGACTTCGTATATCATGAATGCAACTGCATCAGTTATGCCAATCGTCGATATCATTGAAGTACGTGAATATGGAGATAGTACAACTTACTATCCAATGCCATACTTGACAAACGATAATTATTTCTATTTCAAATCGGCTTATGATATGGATCAATTCAAGGTCTTAAAATTGATCTCGGTTATCCAACGCCATATTGATCAGGGTGTATCGACCATTTTGCATACAAACTCAAAGGATTCGACAAGAGATTTGTCTAGATATTATATCTATGCACATAAATTGGGATTGAAATCCCTTTATTATACACGGACAAGAAAATCGACCATCGACGAATGTGTCTCTTGTTCAGCTTAATTTTGAGATTTTAGTATTTGGATATATAATGGGAGAAAGTCAAAAGTTGCCTACGCCATTGGCGGCTTTTGGCTTATCTAAAATCAACAATCCAAATACGTGATAATAAATGCCTAATACTTTAAACTAAAAATGAGTAAAACATATAAAGCTGTCAACTGGAATACCCCTGAGAACGATTATGTATTGATGTTCTGGGAACAAAATATCCGTCAATTCTGGATTGATACGGAATACATTCCTTCAAAAGATATCGATAGCTGGAAACGTATCAGCCCAGAAATGAAAGATGCGTATAAAAAAGCTTTAGGAGGATTAACCTTGTTGGATACCCTTCAAAGCCATACTGGTATGCCTAAAATCATCGATCATATCGATACATTACAGAATAAAGCTGTATTGTCCTATATGTGTATGATGGAAGCTATCCACGCAAAATCGTATTCCACTATTTTCACGACAGTTTCTACAACCGCAGAAATAAACGACATTTTCGAATGGGTTCAACAAAATAAATATCTTCAATACAAAGCAGAAACGATTGATGGCTACTACCGCGCAATCGATAAAGAAGATGCTTCGGACGAGGAGATTTATATGGCGATGGCTGCATCTGTATTATTGGAGTCATTCTTATTTTATTCTGGATTCTTCTTGCCATTATGGTTATGTGGACAAGGTGAAATGGTTGCTTCTGCCGATATCATTAAGAAAATTATCGCAGACGAATCCATTCACGGTGTATTCGTTGGATTAATAGCCCAAGATCAATTCAAAAAATTAAAAAATCAAGATCAGGTAAAAGCTCGTTTCTTGGCCTTGCTTTACAATTTGTATGAAAATGAGCTGAAATATACAGAAGAGATCTATACTGAAGTTGGCTTAACTGCAGAGGTAAAAGAATATGTTCGTTACAATGCCAACAAAGCATTGATGAATTTAGGCTTTGATCCGATCTTCGAAGTAAAACAAGTCAACCCAATCGTATTGAATGGTTTGAATACTGAAACGACACAACATGACTTCTTCTCCAAGAAATCAACTAACTACGAAAAAGCAACGGAAATTGTCCATCTAAAAGATGACGACTTCAAAATGGATGTGGTCGTAGATATATAATATTGACGATTCGTCAAACAAAAAGCCCCAAAGAAAATTCTTTGGGGCTTTTTGTTTGACGGGAAACAACTATTGTTGGAATGCTTTGATTGCCTGTCCGCGCCAAGCGGCATCAAGCGGTGCACCAAGCAACCAAGTTAACGTAGGCGCGATATCATAAATCATCAAAGTTTCCTTGATTTCTTTTCCTTTTGGCACACCTGGTCCGGTCATTACCCAAGGAATCTCCACCTCGGCCAGCGATTTACCACCGTGTCCTTTTCCGGTACCACCATGATCCGCAACAATAACAAAAATTGTTTCGTCTGCTATTCCCGCATCTTTTACAGCTTGCTGCAAGGTACCAATACGTCTGTCGACCTGTTTTAGTTCGGCAGAGTATTCCGGTGTATTATGCCCGATATTATGGCCTACGCCATCAGGTTGGTCGAAATGCACAAAAGTAATCGTCGGTTTCTCCTTTTTTATGATATCCACGGTGGTGTTCAAATAGAAATTTTACAGCTTCTATTATGTTAAGTAAACATTATTTAATCTCTCTAACCAATATGTTACAGAACAAAAAAAAGACGCTGAAAAATTATTTTCAGCGTCTTAACCTTATACCGTTTTACATCGATTTTAATACCCAGCTTTTGCCAACCGTGCGTACATTTCGACAAAAGCACACTGATCGAGCAGCCATTTCGATTTATGCTGATCTTTCAGGGTCCAATCTGGACTGAAAAGTCCATCTTTATCGCGCATATGCTGCCAGGCAAATTCAAGATTTTTCGCAAAAACGGTGAGATACCTTTGGTCGCCATTCACCGCAGCGAGCTCGATGTAACCACGCATCATTACGGCATGAAACCACAAATTGCTATTTTTCAATTTTGGGAAATTCAATTTCGCATCCGTTTCGAAAAAATAGCCTAGACAGGCCTCAGCCAGCTGTTGTGCATCCTCAAGGTACCGTTTATTTTTCGTTAACTTATAAAGCAGGGCTGCTGCCTGCAACATTTGTCCGGCGTTGTACGAAAACTTAGCTTTTCCAATCTTTCCATTGAGCTGCATATTGTCCCAGTATAACTTATCTTCGGGATCCTGAAGATTTCTTTTTGTCCATTCATAAAGACGTTCCCCTTCTTGCAGATAGGACCTATCATTGGTTGCCATAAATAACTTCAGTGCAAATACACTTGCTGGTGCATTCGAACAGGTATTTTTAGATTCCTTTTTCTGTTCACACCAATAAATGCCACCGCCGAGTTTATCATCCTCCCCACTCTTTACAAAATTCCAGATCTCTTTGGCCGAAGACAGGTAGTTTATTTTTTTTGTATGGATATAGCTATCGGTAAAATCGATACCCAACCAGATATTATCGTCATAAAAACGATCCGAGGGAGGAGCTGTATTTAAATAAGAAGCATAACCAACCGGCGACCGACTTTCATCCCTATATTCCTGTAGCCCAACCAGGACTTTTTTGTCAAGTATGAACTGAAATGCCTTTTTTGTTTTTGGCAATTCCATCAAGGCATTTACAGCCGAGAAACTACCCGAGAAAGGCCATAGATAAGCATATTTCTTTTGCTGCGCTGCCTGTTGATTATTATCCAGATAATCAGCTTTAAAGTTTTCATCAAAGGGATATTTTTCAGCCAAGAGCTGATTCTTGGTATTTCCAAACTTGCTATAGATGCTATCTAAAGTTTGGATAGCATAGTTCTGAAAATTATTTTTCTGTGCAAATAAGGTTACACCAATAAAGTTCAAAAGAAACAACGTAAAATATCTTTTCATGTGTTTTAGGTAAAAGAATAGTAGATACCTATACGGCATCTACTATTCCTGAACATTAATAACCAGGGTTTTGTTTTAAATTGGGATTGATTGCCAATTGATCCATCGGTACCGCATATAGTTCTTTATTCTTATCGTTCGTAGCTTTATGATCCCACCAAGATCCGGATATATATTTTCCGAATCGGATTAGATCTGTCCGGCGCTTTCCTTCAAAAATAAATTCACGTCCCCGTTCCGCCAGTAATTCATCCAGCGTCAATGTAGCGACAGTATACTGCGCCATAGGCCAGTCAGCCTTACTAAATGCTCTTTTTCTGGATTCATTGACCAACTCCACAGCCTCACTACTGGCTTTTCCACCATTCTTACGCATAAGTGCTTCAGCTTTATCGAAATAGATCTCCGTTAAACGATAAATAATATAATCATTCTCCCAGTAGTTGGCATCGTCCAAGGTACCTGATTTATATTTATTAAATCGAGCTCCAGAATTCTCTTCTCCTTTTGTCATACCACCTTCTGAAGTTTTATCACCTTCGCTTTCTCTGCGGATCGAATTGACAAACACCAGCGGTTTACCTGAATACTCTTCCGTTCCCAATACAGGTGTAGTGGTGCCGTATTTATATTGTGGTCCAAACAAAAACCATTCTTTCTTCCGCAAGTCATTTTCAGCATAGGCATTAAATGCGGTAGGGATAACAACAAATGCATTCCATCCACCGTAACCAACTTTGAGCACTTCCTTCATATAGTCATAACTCATATAGAATCCCGACCAATCGAATGTAAACCCCGCCTGTCTGCTATATTGAAATTGAAATAAGGATTCCGGATTCGCCGAATTGGTATTACTGAACAATGCATTCAAATCAGGGCTCAATTTGGGAGCCCCTCCAATGCCGCCAGCCTGTCCGGAAATAATCTTATCACAAGCAGCGATACATTCATCATTCATTGCCTTACCCGACCATTTTTCGGCATTGAGATAGAGTTCAGCCAGCATGGCATAACCCGCAGCCATAGATACCTGACCGATATTACTGGCCGAGGTTTTAGGCAACTTATCCACATTTTCTTCCAGCTCCTTCTGCACAAATGCAAAAACCTCTGTTCTCGGTTTGGTTTCGGGGTTAATAGGATCGGCTACCTTTGTCACGATAGGAACGTTGCCCCAAAGATCCATTATCTTAATGTAGTGAAATGCCCGCATTACTTTTAATTGCACAAGTATTTGCGTGCGTTCATCCTCTGTCAGATCCGCAATTTTAGCGATATCAAGTTTCTCAATATCCTGAATAGCATTATTGACATAGCCAACGCCGCCCCACATCAACTCCCAGGCCCCACGCATTCGGCTTTCATTGCTTGTCCAGGTATGATAGTGCTGCCGGATATGGTCTCCACCGTCATATCCATGGCGTCCCTTTTGCGGCCAGGCCACCTGATCGGCACTTAATTCGGAATGATAATAAAAGCCATTTCCACCTGTAGGTGCAAGCCAGGCCTGCATATGTGTAAAAGGGCGGAGCGCAGCTTGCATAACCTCCCGTTTATTCTTATAAAAATTATCATCCTTGATCTTACTATACACTGTCTCATCCAACTTGGTGCAGGAACTAAAAGAGATACCTAAGGTAACAGTGCTCAGGATGGCGAATAAATATTTATTTGTTTTTTTCATAACCTTACTATTTTAAAATCCAACATTCAAACCAATTGTCCAAGATCTTGTTCTTGGATAGAAACTGCGCGAATCAATCCCTGCTTCAAAACCTGTATCCTGCAACTCTGGATCAATCCCCGTATATTTGGTCATGGTTGCGATATTTCTCCCTGTCGCATATACATATAGACTTTTGATATAATCAGTCTTTAGTTTAAAGTTATATCCCAATGTAATATTATCCAGTTTCACAAAACTTCCATTCTCAAGGTAGTAATCCGAATACTGTGGATCCTGTTTAAGGTCGGCATGTTTAGTAAAAGCACTTTCGAAAACATTATTAGGCAACCATTTTTGATTACCAAAGAACATATCCGCTGTATTTAAAATATCATACTTAAATTTCCCTCTGAAAAATACGGTCAGATCGAAGCCCTTATAGGCAAACCGGTTACCTAGCGACGCATTGAATTTGGGAACACCATTTCCAATATAGGCGCGATCATTATCATTTATATCCGCAATGGTAGCCTTGGAGCCGTCAGCTTTATAGAAGAGCCATTCTCCAGCATCATTCAGACCCGCATAACGTTTTCCATAGAAGGAACCAATTTCACCGCCTTCTTCAAGACGAATGGCATCTCCGAGATTACCTGGAGAGGGCAGACCGCCAAAAGTCATCCAATTACTCTTAAAGATATCATTGGACATGGTAACGAGTTTATTCTTTTGATAACTTCCCGCAAAATCCACCGTCCATTTAAAATCTTCTTTTTGAATTGGAACTCCAGACAATTGCAACTCAACACCTTTATTCGAAACCTCGCCTACATTGTACCAAATGTTTGTACTCACATAGGCTGGCTGTTGCGCCTTATATTGGTATAATAAATCTTTGGTTTTACGATTATAGACATCTAGAGACCCTGTTAGTCGGTTATTCCACAAACCAAAATCGAGCCCGATATTCAATTCGGCTTTTTGTTCCCATTTTAAGTCGGGATTGGGGTTCTGTGTCGGTCCATACGTTTGATAATAGATGCCATCCTGCGGATATACCCCACCTGTTCCCAACAAGATCAACGAATTGTAATTTGGGAAGCCCTGATTACCGGTTACCCCATACCCCACACGGAGCTTCAGATTGTTGACAAGGTCTTTATTGGAGAAAAAGTCTTCGTTTGTAATGGTCCATCCCGCAGAAATGGCAGGGAAATTACCCCATTTATGATTAGCACCAAATCGCGAAGATCCCTCTCGGCGAAGAATTGCACTCACAAAATACTTTTGGTCATAATTATAATTTACCCGTCCAAAAAAAGCAATCAATTTATTGTCTTCCTTAAATGAGCCCATCGATGGTCTTGGCAATTTGGTATTTGTCAGAGCCGTACCACTTCCCATGTCCCAATCTTGAAAAGCGTCTGTTGTAAAACCATTATTGGACATCTCAAACCGCTCATAACCATTATATTGAAAACTGTAACCGAGTAAACCCGTTATATTATGCTTGTCGTTGAATGTCTGGTTGTAATCAATTGTTGTTTCAAAGGTCTTGGACCAATTCAACTCATTTCTTTTCCAAGCATAGCCCATACCCTGATACTCAGAATTTTGGCGTTGGTCCCAATCTTTTATCGAACGATATTGACGATCGTTCCAATTATTTCTAAGATAGGATCCGAAGGCTGAGATGCTCAATGGTTCTATAATCTTGAGTTTCATACGTGCGTCTCCCGAAAAAGTTTCCTGATTGCGTTGATCTACACGGTTGGCCATACGATCCAGCGGATTAAAATTATTATAACCCTGGGTTTGGTAAAAACTTCCATCGGGATTGTATAGTGGAGCAGTTGGATTACGCTGGATTGCCTGTTCGAAATATTCCGTTTTTCCACCCAAAAGATCTGCTTTATTGAAATTGGCAGCAATATTACCGGAGAAAGTCAATCGATCTTTTAATCCAGTTTGCGAAAAATTGACACGACCGCCAAATTGCTGACGTCCATTCTGTTTAGCAATGCCTTCGGCATTTTCATAGTTAATTGAAGCACGGTAGTTGGATTTATCGCCACCACCGCTGGCAACAAAATTATGGAATGTTGAGAAATTACCTTTATTGATCAATTCGTCATACAAATCTGTTGAAGCGCCAAGGTCAAGATCAGGTTTATTCTGTCCGTTGACCACATAATCTCTAAATTGCTGCGCACTCAGCATCGAAGGTTTCTTTGCGACAGACTCATGTTGACCATAGGTATAATATTCAAATCGTGGTTCTCCAGATTTGCCTTTTTTAGTGGTTACTAAAATTACACCACCATTACCCCGCGTCCCATAAATAGCCGCTGCAGATCCGTCCTTTAACACGTCTATGGATTCAATATCTCCTTGCTTGATCAAATCTAGATTTCCACCAGGAATGCCATCAATGACAATCAGCGGGGAGTTTCCGCCTTTCATGGAGGCCATACCCCGCAATTGGATATCTGAACCAGCATTTGGATTACTGCCCTGGGTTCTCGTCACATTTAGCCCGGCAACTTTACCTTGCACCAGATCCATTGGGTTGCGCATACCACCTTGATTGAAATCCTTCTCTTTTACAGAAGCTACAGCTGAGGTAACTTCGCTTTTCTTTTGCGTACCATAACCGACAACAATAACCTCCTCCAATTGGTCTTCTGTCGCGGATAGTCGAATATCAATCGGGGCATTTCCTATTACTTTGACTTCGTTTGTTCGATAACCAATGGACGACACGACCAGGACATCTCCTATCTTGGCTTGCAGGGCAAAATTACCTTGGCCATCCGATGTTGTACCTTTTGCTGATCCCTTGACGGTAACCGAAACACCGGAGATCCCTTCTCCAGTCTTTGCATCCTGTACCTTTCCTTTAATTAAACCCTGAAACTTAGCGACCTTATGGGTAAAGGTCTCTTTTGGATCTTCCCTCTTGGCGATGACATGCGCATTTGCCTGATGTATCGTCCCTGCGATAATAGCCAACGAAAAAAACAGCTTGGTATTTTTCGTTAAGCGGGCAAATGATTCTAAATCGATTCTGCTCATATAATTAGTGATTTTGGTTTATAAAACGTTTTAGCTTTGATAAGCTTAAACGATCATGTTTAATTAGTATCATCTTCAATAATTAATACGAATACCTGATCCCCATCTCTATCGTAATAGATTAAATCTGGCAGTCTATTAATTATTTATTTTAAAAAAAAACGTAAAAATGCACCTAAGCTGGAACAACTCAGCATATAATCATTGTAAAAAACAAAGCAAAAGCGCTTTTGCTATTTGAAGAAAAAAAAAGCGAATGTGATTTTATCTAAATTATATGTTTTGTTGATTTTTCTCTTTTTGGTTATTGTTTTTAGTTTAAGTGTTTAATTGTGGATTCAAGATAGGATTTTAATTTTAAAGGGAAAAGGTTTTTTAAAAATTTTAAACAGTGCCGCTATAGATGTTACCTAAACAAATAATTGCTCCATTTATTGTCACTAGATTGATTTAGCCATTGTTTATAAAAAAAATGGCCATCAATTGATGGCCATTTTAAACTCAGATTTTAAAGACTATTGATAGCCTGCATTTTGTGTCAATTTATTATTGCGCTGAATTTCATCAGGAGAAATTGGCCATAATAAATCTGTTTCTTTGAATGTTGCACCAGATCCGTTCTTAGCTCCAATCAATGGCACGAAATCGACTTTACCAGCCTCAGTCGTTGAAATTACAGGGAACATTTTAGTTCTAACAATATCGTCCCACATTTTAAATTCCAATGGGAACTCGCGGAGACGCTCTTTCCAGCATTCTTTCACGAAATTATCTGCTGATAATGTTTGCAATTCGGTTGTATAAGCAGCAACTGATTTTCCTTCGGTATTTGCCCGTGCTTTTACCTGAGCTAAATAACCTGCAGCCTCGGCACTCACACCAGATGTTTTAGCGATTCCTTCTGCAGCTATAAGCAAGGCCTCAGGATAACGGTAGAAGTTCCAGTCTTTGGTTCCTCGACCAGTAACAGTAGTTGCTTGCTCATCAAAATAATACCAGATGCCGGCTTCCGTAGATTCCCAGGTCTTGTTGTTCACAGGGTTTGTATATTTCCAATGGAAAAACTGATTTGGTTGAATCCGCAGGTCTTTCGTATCGTAGACATTTAAAAATTGCTTTGTAGGCCCAAAAACACGTTCAAATATCGAATATTTATCAAACACGGATGTTGCCGAAGAACTAAATGCATACGTTGTCCACCAGCTGCTTGTGCTAATTGTTGCGTCATATTCCTGTGCATAAATCACTTCACTTAAATCATCCGTTGTACGCAATTTATTATAAGCGCTACTCATTTTAAGATCGACATTTTCAGTCATTTTATGAGCAGAATTGACAACAATTTTTGCCATCTCTGCAGCTTCACTATACTTGCCTTCTTGTAAATAAACATTAGCCAATGTCATGGCCGCTACATATTTTGTAATTCGATGTCCATTATCAGCAAACGTTTTAGCAGGTAAATCTTGTACAGCTTCTTTAAGATCAGTCTCGATTAACTGATACACTTTCGCAACCTCTGTTCTTTCTAGATAGAGATTATCTTCTAATGTTTCAACAGGCGTTGTGCTGAGCGGAATGGCACCAAACGTCTTAACCAGATAAAAGTAGTTATAGGCTCTAAAAAACTTCGCTTCTGCTAATAAAGATTTTTGCTGATCTTGGGAAACAAATGAGATAGTAGGAATATATTTTATTCCGGCGTTTGCAATATTAATTGCTTTATAACTTTCATCCCAAATGGTGTTCATTGAGCCGGTGATCAGGTTTGTATTTTGCTGTCTAGTTAACTGTCTAGCAAATAAACATACTCGTTCCTGCCCCTCATAGCTATTGGTAAAATAGCCTGTCAACATGGTATTCACCGAAGCTGCTGGTCCAATATAAGCGCTTCCTGCAACCGAATAACGTTGTGGAGCACCTCTTCTATATAATGAGTTTACCGTAGCTTGTGCTTGTGCCGGATTCTCGTAATACCCGTCTAGGGACAAATTAGACTGCGGATCCTCTTCCAAAAATTTATTACATGATGTTGTAAGACTTAATCCAAGCATTAACAACATAAAAAATTTATTTTTCATTTCCTTATTTTCTAATTTTTAAAATGTTACGTTCAGACCCAATGAAAAGGTTTTTGCTCTTGGGTAAGAGAAAAATGTCATATTTTGGCCAAACTTACTCTCTCCCTGTGAAGTACTTTCAGGATCGTATCCTAAAAATTCTTTTGCAGTGAATAAAAACGGATTATTTGCATTTGCGTATATTCTAACACGTTTTAGACCGATACGTTGCAATGCTTCTGGATTGAACGTATATCCCAACTGAATTAAGTTAACCCGTAAATACGAACCATCAGCTACCCAAGCATCATCCACATTGGTATCTTGTCCGGCATGTCCATTATTGGTCAAGTAAATAGCTTGTTCCATCGTATTTGGATTTGAGCCATTGTACGCATCGGTCAAGATATTTTTCAAACCATTGGTAATACCGAAACGGTCATACGTTGAATGGAAGAATTGTTGCATGACATCCACGCCTTTAACAAACTGCAGGTCCAAGGTAAAATCAAAATTCTTATATTTTAAATTGTTGATAAAACTGCCTGTCCAATCGGGCAATCCTTTACCGATAATCTCTTTCTCAGTCGTTCTTTTTGCACGTCCGATTTGACTTAGCGTAGCATTTCCGGCATCGACATCAGCTTGAGTATATACCCCCAATCTTCGGTAACCATAAAAACTATTTAAGTTCTCACCAACACGGATAACACTATTAGCACCACCTACCCAGCTATTCATCTGAATATCGGCATTGTTCTCACCTAATTTCAACACCTTATTTTTATTGTAATTGGCATTAAGTGAAGCATTCCAGCTAAAGTCTTCTTTATTGATAATCGTTCCTTTAATCATAATATCTAAACCCTGATTTTGCACAGATCCGATATTTTTCATCACTGTACTGAATCCTGATGCGGTTGGAATTGGCGCATCCAGTAGCAAGTCGGTCGTTTTCTTATGATAGAAAGACACATCAAAATTTAAACGATTTTGAAATAAGCCCAATTCAACTCCAGCATCAACCTGAGCGGTTTTTTCCCATTTCAAATTTGGATTCGAAATAGAATTCACAAAGGAATATGGAGCTCTTGAATTGTTTAGCAATATCGTTCCGGCATCAACAATTGCCAGGGACCTGTACGGATCAATCTCCGAGTTACCTGTTAATCCGTAACTTGTATGGACCTTTAAATTGCTAACGGTGGTATTGTCTTTCAAAAAGTCCTCATTCGACACATTCCATGCGAAACCAGCAGATGGGAAGAAAGCATATTTATTATTCTTACCGAATTTGGATGATCCATCATAACGTCCTGTAATTGTCGCCGAGTAACGATCGTTATAGGAGTAAGCTGCTCTTAAGAAATAGGAATTCATAGCCCATTTGTTCCAGCTAGACCCTGGTGTCGATGGTGTAATTCCAATTCCCATATTATTGTATTCATAAGCATCGTCGAAAAAGCCTTCGGTTCTAGAACTATTGAAGTCGTAAGTTCTTTCTTGCCAGGATAAACCTGCCATAGCATTAATGCGGTGTTTATCAAACTGCTTATTATAGGTCAGATAAGTCTCTTCTTGCCAATATAGGGTATTGGTATTGTTCATTTCAGCCCAGCCATTTGGTCTTGAGATATTATTCAAGGTAATGGAAGAATATCCTTTATACGCTTTTTTATGATTATCTATCCCCAATTGTGTCTTAAGATCCAAACCATCGGCCAGATGAAATGTTAGTGCCGCATTACCAAATATCTGTGTATTATAACGCATCCTCTTTTGCAAATCTAGGATAGACACTGGATTAGCCATTCCTTCAAACCCTAATTTGTCCGAAACAGTCGAAGATGATGAAAATGTATATTGTCCATTTTTATCGTACACAGGATACCAAGGAAGCATTTCAATCATGGTACGACGTGCCTCCTGTCCGCCACCATCTTCTGGTGTATAACGTCCCCAAGTATGGTTAACGGTTAAATTAATCGCTGTAGACAGCCAAGAAGTCGGTTTAGCATCATAGGCCATTTTTGCATTTACCCGTTTATTCCAGGTATTATTCATTACACCTTGTTGATCGGTATAATTTAAGAAAGCCCCAACAGATGATTTATCATCGCCTTGTTGTACACTTAACTGATGATTATGTGAAATGGCTGTACGCGTTGCTTCACGCTGCCAATCTGTATTATACAAAGGGTTACCATTAGCATCAAAATAGTTGGGATCATTAAACCAGGTCTTTTTATCCAAGGACCAGGATTTGCCCTGATACTTATTTTCATTTTCCAGGCCGATCATAAAGGCATCTACCCATTCCTGTCCATTCAATAAATCCATATACCGTTGAACAGAGCTTACACCAGCTGAACCTTGATAGTTAATTGTTCTGGATCCATCTTTATTTCCGCGTTTTGTCGTTACTAAGATAACCCCATTTGCACCACGTGCACCGTAGATCGCTGCCGAAGATGCGTCTTTCAATACCTCGATATTCTCGATATCATTCGGATTTAACAACTGAAAGTCTTCCATCACAACCCCATCCACGACATACAGTGGATTGGATGATGAATTGATTGTGGCCACACCACGAATGACCACACGGTTCGCATAAGCACCAGGTTGGCTCGAGTTAGAAAAGATATTAACCCCCGAAGCCTTACCTCTTAAGTTATCCAAGGGACTAAAGTTCTGATCTTTGATCATGTCGGCTCCTTTAACCATAGCAATGGAACCTGTTACATCAGATTTACGCATGGTACCATAACCCACAACGACAACTTCGTCCAATTGGCTCTGATCATCATCCAATTGTACAGAAACAGTTGCACCAGAAACAGTGACTTCTTTGGCTTTGTAACCAATGGAAGAAACCACCAATACATCCCCCGATTTAGCATCCAATGTAAAATTACCCAAAGCATCAGATTGTGTACCCTTTGAAGTACCTTTAACGGCGATGTTAACTCCTGAAATTGGTTTTCCAGCAGCATCCAATACTTTTCCTTTAACTTGCTGCTGCACATGGTTTACTTCTTTTACGAAGGATTTTCCATCGTAATTGGCTGAAGTTCCGACAGCGGCATTGACTTGTTGGAAAGTACCAGCAATGACAGCCAATGAGAAAAATAACTTTGATTTTTTCCCAAGCTGCGCAAGTGATTTTACGTCAACTTTGCTCATATTAATAGTGATTTGGTTTATAAAAACGTTTTAGCAAAAAGATGCTTAGAACGTCTAGTTTAATTTAGTTTCCCTTAATTGATGTTTTTAAAATCGATCTACTTTCTTAAAATTGCCTGCTATATTCCATTGCTTTCACTTAACAGAAAACGTCTGGGTTCAAATGTCTATGGTATTATTGCCGCATAGAATCTGCAATAAAGTCTGCTAAATCGCTTTTGCTTTTGTTGTAAAATTTTTTGGTTTCCCTATTTTGGTTTTTTAATTGCTTTTTTTTGATTACTTATTGGTTCATTAATTGTTTATTCGTTATTGTTTTCCTTTTTGGTTATTCTTTCTTGGTTTTAACGTGCTATTCGGGTGGAAAGATAGAACTTTAATTTTACAGAGGAAAGATTTATTTTCAAAACCTTTCCCCAGCACATTAGATATTTCCTTTCTTCATTTCGCTAATCGCATAATCGACAGATCGAGCCGAAAATGCCATATAGGTCAATGAAGGATTTTGTGTTGATGTCGAGGTCATACTTGCACCATCGGTGACAAAAACGTTTTTCACCGCATGCATCTGATTCCATTTATTCAATACCGAAGTTTTTGGATCATGCCCCATACGTGCACCGCCCATTTCATGGATATCCAAACCTGGAGCCTGCCAGTGTGTATCCGGGCGAATGTTTGTGAAGCCAGCATCTGTAAACATCTCCGTCATGACAGCAATGTAATCCTTTTTCATTTTTTCATCATTCTCATCATAATCGACAGCAATTTTTAACAAAGGAATACCCCAGTCATCTTTCTTACTGCTATCCAATGAAACCATTCCTGATTCTTTCGGTATCGTTTCACCCATCATGTGAGATCCAACCTGCCAAACACCTAATTTAGGATTCAACAAATTGTTCTTCAGATCTAGCCCTAAGCCCGAACGATCCGACTCTTTACTACGCGAAGCTCCGAAACCGGCAGCATAGCCCCTTAAAAAGTCCGTTTCCTGTTTGTGCAAGTTTCTGAAACGTGGAATATAGCCTCCACCGGCGGGATTCCGCCCTTCGGCCGTAAAATCCAACATCCCTTCATACTCTGCATAAATGCGTGCACTATAGTTGTGAAAGGCAACATATTTTCCGAGCACACCACTATCATTACCCAAACCATTTGGAAAACGGTTCGATTTAGAATTCAATAAGATCAAATTCGTATTGATTGCAGCCGCATTGACAAAAATCAGTTTGGCATAAAAATCAATTTCCTCTTTTGTATTGGTATCAATAACACGTACACCCACTGCCTTTCCCTTTTGTTCATCATAGAGAATCGAATGAACAACCGAAAATGGACGTAGCGTCATATTTCCGGTTTTGGCCGCCCAAGGAATTGTCGTTGCATTGGAACTGAAATATCCACCAAAAGGACATCCTCGCTGACAAAGTACGCGATTCTGACACTGTACACGTCCTTGTTCGATGTGAATCTGATTTGGTTTTGATAGGTGTGCACAACGTGCTGAAATCACTTTGCGCTCCGGAAATTTCTTTTGGACGCTTTCTTTAAAATACTTCTCGACAATATTTAAGGGGTAGCCTGGCAAAAACTCACCGTCAGGCAATTCAGGAAGTCCATCGTGATTACCTGCAATACCGGCAAATTTTTCGACATAAGCATACCAAGGCGCCAAATCAGCATAACGTATCGGCCAATCTACTGCAAAACCATCTCTCGCTGGCCCTTCGAAATCAAAGTCAGACCAACGTTGTGTCTGTCTCGCCCATAATAAGGACTTTCCACCAACTTGATAGCCTCTGATCCAGTCAAAAGGTTTCTCTTGAATATAAGGGTGTTCCTTGTCTTTTACAAAAAAATGGGCTGCATCTTCATGGAATGCATAACATTTGCTGACAATCGGATTTTCTTCTTTTACTTTGAAAGGCATTTCATTCCGATGTTCAAACTCCCAAGGCATCATATTGGTGGTTGGGTAATCCTTGATATGTTGCACATCACGTCCGCGTTCCAAAACCAATGTTTTCAAGCCCTTCTCGCACAACTCTTTTGCGGACCAACCGCCACTAATTCCCGAACCGATCACGATCGCATCGTAGGTTCTGTTTTTTTCACTGTCAATATTTAGATTTGCCATGTGCTATTTATGCCTTAACTTTTACCGCACCATTGTACGGACCCGGAATAAGTTTATAGATCACCTTATTCTTCATCACGTATTCTGAGTTCATATACCCCTGAATTGCACGCGATTTGAAGGTCTCAAAAAAAGCCTTCTCGTCGGTTTGGTCTTTTAACCCCGCCAAAGTGGTCTCAGTCTCTTTGTTATTTTTTAAATTCAACTGTTTTCTCAATTTGTTGAAACCAGCGACAAATTTAGCCTGATTTTCTGGCGACTCACAGTCATCTACCATTTTGATGACGAAAAGATGCAGGTTCAGATCCTTTCCTCCCGGTGTATCCGATTTCGGAATCAGGATGTTAGCCAGATCGCCCAAAAATTGCTCATCTTCCGCCGAAATCTTCAGCTTATTTAATACAATTGATGCACCTCCATCATTCAGACAGGACGACAAAATTGTCAGTCCGCCAGCGATAATGAAAAATTGCTTTATTGCGGTTCTACGGTTCATAATCAGAGTTCCCTTTACAATTCGGTAATATTACATATATCCGAATAAAAATACAAATGCTAAAACGATTAAATTATTTTACAACCCTCAAATCCATTGCGCCAACAGGGCTTTCGCCTCAGATAAGTTTTCCACAATGTTATCAACAGCTGTTAGTCTAGCACGTTCTACCTCTTGCTTCGTAACTGCAATCAACTGTGTCCCTGCTCCCAATGCCGATGTACTTCCTGTTGACGTATCCTCAATAGCCACACAGCGGTCGGCTGGTAGACCCAGATGTGTCAATGCCAAACGATAAGGTTCCGGATTGGGTTTTGGCAGCTCCACACACTCACGCGTGACAAAAAACTCAAAATAATCCAAAAGCTCGTGCTTGCCCAAAACAGTATCGACTGTGCTTCTATAACTCGAGGTCACAAGCCCAATACGGATATCTTCTGCTTTCAAAAAAGCTAAAATTTCTCGTGCTCCAGGCATCAATTCAATATCGCTCATGTTAGAATCGGCATAAGCCGCACGTGTACGCTTCCACATATGTTCTTCCGTCACGTCGTAGCCATAGTCCTCGGTAAGACGCTTGACATTATGTGCTAAAGTATGTCCAGCAAAATCGCGAATCCAATCTTCATAGTTGATCTGAAGGTTAAATTCCTGTTTTAATATAGGTGCCCAGTTTTTGAAATAGAAATATTCCGAATCAATTAACGTACCGTCCAGATCGAACAATACCGCCTGTATTTTATTCATAGTGCTAAAGATAGACAAGTAGGTGGAAAAATCCTATTAAATGACGCCACAATACGTAGAATTTGAGAATGCACCATGATACGTATCCCAAAAACCGATGTAGACATGATAATCAGCTTTTTTGCTTAATTCAACCGGTACGTCCACAAAACATTGGCCATCCCTAGCAGATGCAACTGCTGGTTTTAACGAGCAGAAATCATTTAAGCTAACACATGCTAGATTTAGCTTATAAATTTCATCATCATACACCGGGTTTGGTATCCATTCCAAAAATATACGACCTTCATTCACACTTACCTTAGTACCCGTGGGCGGTATTAGATCCCCCACAAACACATTCAAATTTTCAAAATTCACAACAGGATTATGATCGGCATCAAAAGCCAGTACATCATTGAAAACATGTTTTTGCGCGAGCTGAAATGCACCATATTTAGATCCATTTTCTTTTTTTAACTCATAGCCAAAATCAAAGACAGCCTTGTTCTCTGCACAAAATTTTCCGACAGCCTTCATTTTTTGGCGATGTAATCGCTGAGCTTCAGTCGGAGGTTTACTACTTTTCCTCCTTGCTCCCCGAATAATCCATTGCCCCATACGATTGTATCCATATATCGATCCAACTTTACCCCGGAAACCACCATTTGGACCATCTTCTAATATAGCCATATTTTAAGTTTTTTGTTTAATTGCAATCTTAACATCTACCGCTAAACAAATGATCAGTACTAAAGTTTTAATTAAGTTAGATATAAATTAGAATTAGGTTAGGTATAGTATAGGTTTTAGTTAGCTATAACCTATATTATACCTAACCAAAACCTAAACAAAACCTAACTAAAACCTATGTAAATAGTTACTTTGATAGTGTGTATAAAAGCAGTTGTTTTCCTTCATTTTTGGATAAGCTTTGGACATTTATTAAGTTTGTTGTGGTAAACGAAAACTAATGTATACCGAGTATGAATGCACGACAAGCTTTTAGAAGATAGCCATTACGTTCGTTAGCATAGCGCATTCCGGCCAAGTGTAGGTAGTTAACAAATAGCATATAGTACTTTCGAATACCGCCTCAAACGTACACGCGATGAAAACCGAGCTCATGAGTTCGCAAGAAATCTGAAAGCTTCATTGCCTTAAAAATTTATATCATGAAAATAATTGCAATCGGTCGCAATTACATCGACCACGCGAAAGAGCTCAATAATCCAGTCCCAGAGAATCCCATTATATTTTTAAAACCCGATACAGCGGTCTTAAAGGATAACAAAGATTTCTATTACCCCGAATTCTCCAAAAACATTCAGTTCGAAACCGAAGTTGTCCTCCGGGTCTGTAAGGAAGGAAAACATGTGACACCAAAATTTGCATCAACCTATTTCGATGCTATCGGCCTAGGGATTGACTTTACCGCAAGGGACGTGCAGCAAGAATTAAAAGCAAAAAGCCTTCCCTGGGAATTGGCAAAAGCATTTGACCATTCGGCAGTCATCAGCAACCTGATTCCTAAAGAAGAATTTGCGGAAGTAAATTCGATTGATTTCTCCCTGCAGCAAAATGGGCAAAAAGTTCAGCAGGGAAATACCAAGGATATGATATTTTCCTACGAAGATCTGATTGTATATACCTCCAAATTTATTACCCTACGCAAAGGTGACCTCATTTACACCGGAACTCCAGTTGGTGTCGGATCTGTAGCCATCGGCGATTTATTGGAAGGTTTCATTGGCGAACAGAAGATGTTTAGCTGTAAAATCAAATAGCTGGGAATAGCATGATAAAAAAAACGACAGCAATGCTCTCCCTGCTGGCCTGCATGGCAGGTCTAAGCAAGGGACAAGATATTATCAAAAGCCGCAATTATCCACAAAATTATTTTGTACGCCCCATGGACATTGCGCCGCAGGCTTCAGGATCGTTCGGCGAATTGCGCGCAACGCATTTTCATGGTGGAGACGATTACCGGACACAACAACGCATCAATATTCCTGTGCATGCAGCGGCGGAAGGTTTTGTATCCCGCGTCAGGGTACAGATAGGTGGTGGTGGTAATTATGTTTACATTGATCATCCCAATGGTTACACCTCGGTGTACATGCACCTCGAAAGTTTCAATTCGGATCTTGCGAAAATCATCAAAGATGAGCAGTACAAGCAAAAACGTTTTGATGTCGATATATTTCTCAAACCCAACCAAGTACTTGTAAGAAAAGGTGAGTTTATTGCAAATTCGGGCAATACAGGCGGGTCTGCAGGTCCACATCTTCATTTTGAAATCCGGGATACAAAAGCACAATTGCCGCTCAATCCGCAATTGTTTGGACTGTTGTTTCCAGACGGTGTCAAACCGATTATCCGCGGTATGACGGTCTACGATTTGGGTTCCGAACTGTTTGATGAAAATACGCCCCGCAGGCATCAAACCATCAGATCTGTTGGTAGCGGCAATTATAGTTTAGCAACAAACGCCCCTATCTCTGTGAATGGTACCTTTGGATTGGGAATCAACACCGTTGATAAACGGAGAGGAATCTCTTTTACATATGGTGTATATTCGATTGAACTATTTTTAGACAATAAAAACATCAGCACGGTACTGTTCGAATCCATTCCTTTTGATCAGACCCGTGCGATACAGTCCTACGTAGACTACCCTTATTTAAAAAAGTCAGGGGTACGCGTGCAAAAGAGCTTCAAAGATCCTAACAATCCGATCAACATCTTCAAAAACTTGGATAACCTCGGTAAAATCACGTTGAAAGACAATGAGGTACATGATGTAAAATATGTCGTTAAAGATGTCCAAGGGAATACGAGCGAATTGAATTTTAAGGTGCAGAATAACCCTTCACTTTCCATCAGCCGCCCAAATGCGAAGGGGCTTAAAATGTTTCACTATGCCGATGAAAACAAATATGAAGCGGAGAATGCTCGGGTTTATATGAGCAAAAATATATTGTATGACGACCTTTACTTCAATTATTCGCAGGGAGCAAAACCTGCAAAAGGCTACTCGGCAATGCACTATATCCACAACGCTTATACACCGGTGTTCGGATATTATAAGCTCATGATCAAACCAGACTACAGCTTGTCTGAAAATCTTTATGACAAAGCCTTGATTGTTTCTTCTGATGGCGGAGCACAAGGTGGTCAATATGAGAACGGCTGGGTGGTAGCCAACGTACGCGAATTTGGTGGTTTTTACATCGCTGTCGATACCATTGCACCAAATATCACTGCGCGTAACCTGACTGACGGCAAGAATGTTTCCAATCAACGCTCCATCGATTTTACCATCAGTGACAATCTATCGGGTATAGCTACTTTTGACGCTTATATTGACGGGAAATGGGCTTTAATGAAATATGACCCTAAAACAAGACATATCTGGCATGACTTCGAACCGGAACTCAGCAGTGGCAGACACGACTTTAAACTTGAAGTGAAAGACAACAAAGGGAATTTGAAGGTCTACGAGGCTTCATTCTCCACATCGCGTTAACAGCTAATTTCAAACTTACAACATTTGTCCGACCTGATCTGCTACATTAATTGCAATTTTCGAATTTTGGTTCAAACAAAAGGGAAATGATAAAATGAGTAAATGAAAAGAGTCCTGGAATTGGCGAGGACTCTTTTCCTTTACTCAACAATAACATGTATACCGGCCATGCTCGCCTTATATTTAATCTTTTCGATCAGCCCATAGTAACTCCAATTGCGCAATAAAAATTCATCTTCTTTAGCGACCTCCTCTTTAGAAGTTTGATTGACCAATAGCAGTGTTCCAGCCTCAGATTTCACACAGATGTCTATCAAACGACGGCTATATAAGTGCAGTCGACTATCGACATAGCGACGTTCTTTCTCCTCAAAATGATCCAGACTTTGTAACTTCTTCTTTCTGCCATGTCCACCTTTGTTATAAGCAGCTGCTTTTTGTATCCGGTGTCTTGCTGCCTGAATGGCCATTCGTCTGTATAAAAACTCTTCTTTATTTCCTATTTGAAAATTGTCCTTATCGATACATACGGTGATTGGATGTTCCACTGAAAGCGAAGCTTCGGCGATAATATGTTCTTTGAGTTCAAGTTGTTTCTTTGGAAGCTCGAGCGCCAAGAGCAAGAATAATTTCCCTTTCACAATTTTGATGGAACTGGTGCATATTTTGATCTGGCCGACTAAGGCTCTTTGTATAAGGACTCTTTTATCCGACCGATCTTTACCCAGATAGGTACGGAAAGGAATTTTGAAGAGTGTCAATTTGAAATCCCTGCCTTTCTCATCATTGCTTAGTTTGATCTGATCTCCACCGAAGGGAATCGGCATATCTTTTTTATAATTGCGCAACGACTTTTCGCCTTTCCAGTAAGCCAAACGATCTGTGCTATATGCTCTATTCAAAGTCATGTTCATCGCTGAAATAATTTTTGACGGTAGCTTCCCTTTAAAATACAACGATAGTATACGATAGGTCGTATTCATTTTTGAAGACGTGAAAATGCCGTCGGGATCCTTTTTGAAGTCCGCCAGTTTTACCTTAACATCATCGCGCAGGTAGATCAGATCTTTGATCTGTTCTTGTACATATTGATGCGTCATCACCATATTGGCACCTCTATACACCATATCCTGCCATTCAAATAATTGTTTGAAGTATGCTGCGCGTTGCTCTTTATCTTCACAATCCAAATAGATCTGTATTTTGCGTGTTAAGATGATCGTATCCTTTTCCATAATTTTTTTATTATGCGGTTTTCTTATCTGTTTTTAGCTTGATATGTGCCTGTACAAACAGCTTCTTTACCATAGATGAATTCAGTTTTAATGCTTCTGCGATTTGCTCAAAAGACAATTGCAATTCGTAGCGCATATGGAAAATTTCTGCCTGTTGCTCATCAAATTCACCCTCCAGCACGATCTTTCTCGGTCTATTCAAAAGCTCCATTTTTTGCGAGCTATTAAATACTGATCGGAGCGTATCAATTGTTTTTTCTACCTGCAGGCTAACTTCATAGTCTGAAATTCCGCCGAGATAGTAGGCAATACGCTCGTAGTTAAAACTGTATTTCAGACAGAGCTTAATGAATAATTGTTGTTGTTGGTTAAGACTTGGCAACAGCTTGCCAAGTTGATCCAAACGCAGTTGCTTTTCCTCTTCCAGTTTTTCCAGATAAACGAGATCCATCTCCTCCACTTCTTCCGTTTCGTAGCCTAACAAAAATTCCTGATAGTCCTCAATAGCATCCAGGCGAAGCAAGCTGCGGTGAAATCTATTTCGCGATTTGTTGAAGAAAGCATGGAGAGCGGCCTTGACTTGTGCTTTTAAAAAGGCTAAAATATGGTCCACATCTTTAACCTCCCTTCGAAATAGCCATAGCCTCAATATAGCTTCCTGTGCAATGCTCTCCGCAGCACAGTCATCTTGCGTGGCGCGGTATGTTCGTGCAAAGAGGCAGTTGTAAAAGCGATGGTAGAAAAAATTCAGGCCTCGTTCGTCTCCGTTTTGAAGTAGAGCGATATACTTTTCTGTTTGCTTTTGTTGTAAAGTTTTATTCATAATCCATGTTTAATTGGTTTATCACTTTTACAGATCTCGGCCGAATCTGACGGATTTCTCGAAAAACCTTGATCTTATGATAGGTTTATATTAAAGCTGAATAGCACATTGACAAACTAGGTATCGATATATGTTTTATTGAACAGATTTAAAGCGAGCGCCAACCTTTGTGTATACGAATTATTGATATGCTACGGAAAACGAGTAAGCGAACGCCAATTGTGTAAGTTTATATCAAAAGCAAGCCCACCTATCGTATATACTTTTAGTAGTGTTGAGCGTGTGAGAAACTGGTTGTGCATAATACAGGTTTTATACTTGAAATCACTTTCAACCTGTGGTGTCACAAACGATCAGCTATTCTTATATGTAGCAGACGTAAGACAGCCACTTTATGCATACGTTATAAAGTTTCCTTATTAGCAAGGAACGGCCTCAGTTGTGTATATTAGGACAAGAAGCCTTATCGCAGATCGTTGGTCTCCCGATTTTTCACAGCAAGGCCCACCCTTTGTATATACCGAGCTCTAGTACAAATAAATAGTATTTAGTGAGTGAAATTATCCTCACTCTACGGCGTCACAAGCAGCCTCAAGATTGTTGATGTTATTTTGTAAAGATTATTTCTACAAGTAGAATTCCTTGTAGATTGACAGAAAGTCCGCCGTTGTGTTCCTTTTGTTAAAGTTTACGCGAGACATTGTATTATTCTCAACCTTACAGACAGCTCACCATTGCATTTCTTTTTTTGTATTGCGGGCGATCCGCAACATAATGTGGTGCCGCTAAGTACGATGTATATTTCGATATAAGAATTTGGTGAGTGATTGTTATCCTCACCTTACGGCTTCACAAGCAGCCTCTAAAAAAAATCTTTACTATTATTCATAGCTTGATAAAACGACCAATTGTATATATTCCTCTTTTACGCAAGGACCGTCATTGTGCTTTTCAAGTATAATTTAGCTAGTCAGTTCGCAAAAGTAAGATGGTTCTGCCAGAAACTTTGCGTGTTGTTACAGATAATAAGTTTGACATGAAGTCCGCCATTGTGTGTGTTATTAAAGGTTCTCGAGATAATTTGTCTCTTAAATTGCAGTAATCAACAGGCCATTGTGTATTTTCATAAAATAGCTTGAATGGTAATGCGTCACATTTTAACAGGCATAGCCAAACGCTATGTGTACTACAATAAGTTTATTTGGTGAGTGATCGTTATCCTCACCCTACGGCTTCACAAGCAGCCTCATTATTTTTAATTTTTATTGATCTTATAAAATTTCTTTCAATACCAATAGGTCAAAGAGCGTTCAGCGGTTACTGTTCGTTACAATAATAATTCGTAACTTTAAAGGCAAAGTTATTGCATTACTTATTATTTTAGGGTGTGGTATTCCACCGATTTACCGGTAAAAAACCAGCCTCTAATTTTGCTAGATTATGAATACTATTTTTAAAGAAAAAAACGAAACCATGCATATCGGTCACAATATTAAACGCATCCGTGAAATTCAGGGAATCAAGCAAGAGGCTTTCGGTCAGCTTTGCCGCAACAAATACTCGCAGCAACGGATTTCGGACTTTGAAAATATGGTCGCACTCGATGAGCCGCTTTTAGAAGAGCTGGCTACTGCATTGGGGGTGACACCTGAATTTGTGCAATCTTTTAAGGATGAAAATGTAATTTATAATATACAGCATAACAACAATTCGACCTTCAGCGATAATTCTGTAGGCTTAAACGCGCAACCCACCTTTAATAATGATGGATCAGATAAGCTAGTCGCATTGCTTGAAAAATTTATTGAGGAGGATCGTGCGAAGACACAATCTATCGCAGCGTTGAGCCAGGCGGTGTTGGACCTTACCAATGAAGTAAAAAAAATGAAGGAAGGAAAATAGTACTCCGTCGTATAAAAATTATTAAAAAGGGATGTTCATTCTTGCTGAACATCCCTTTTTTAGGACTATTCATTTAATAGGTATAAGTGAATAATATTGTTAACGACAATTTATCTACCCAATGCTTTGCGACGTTCGATTTCCGCTTGTAGGCTTTGGAACCAGGTTTGGTAGACCTGCGGCTCATAGATCATTTGTTCTTTTGTATCTTGAATACCAATCAGACACCTTTGGAATTCCGTGCTAGTTTTAATTAATGCTTTTTGAACGTATCCAATGGTGGCATTAAAGACAGTAGCGTATCTTGATATGTCAGAATACCAAAAGCAGTCGTTTTACGTTGTTCAATGTTACATTTTTAATTGTCACAGTACAATAAGCATGATGCATTCCATCTACACGCTATAGAACGATTATCGTGTAGATTAAGATACCTTATTCTTTAATAATGATTGAATGATCTGTATTCCCTGTTGCATTTCTTTAGTTCCAAAACGATACGATGGGCCTGAAATACCAATTGCTGCCAATAATTTATTATTACTATAAATTGGTACCGCTACGCAATTCATCTCTTTTTCCAAACGTTCATAATCTTCAGCATAGCCTTTTTCTATTACATTATCGAGTTGCTTTTGCAATTTGATTTGTTCTGGCTCGATGAGATTAAACATTAATTGTTTGGTCAAACTCGGTGAATGTGCCATAAAAACATTACCCAAAGCCGAATTCATTACATCCATTTCTTTACCTACTTCTAGACTTATACGTACAGAGCGTTTGGGATCGCTTTTTAGTTCGTGCCGCATATAGGATCCTAGCTGTATGGTTAGATAAGCGGTTTCACCGGTGAGTTCGGTTATTTTTTCTACGATAGGACGATAGTCTGTCTTCAGTGTAGCGGTAGAATATTCCGTTGGGATGAGGTGATGCATTTTGCCTGTGAGGTAATATCGGGTAGAAAGTTCCTCTTGATCTGCATAGCCCATCTGCACCAAGGTTTTAACAAAATTATGTACCGTAGATTTTTTCATATCCAAACCTGATGCAATATCTTGTATACGCACCCGATTACCGTTTTGTACCATATAATCCATAATGAGAAATAGCTTCTCGAGCGACTGTATCATGTTTTGTTCATTATTACGGAACAAATTTACATTTTAATACTCAATAGTCGTTTATAATAAAATAAAAACAGAATTTTGCGATATATAAAATAGAAATATGCAAGATTTAAAAAATAAGAATGCCCTTATCACAGGTGCTGGTAAAGGGTTAGGTAAAGCGATGGCTTTGGAATTGGCAAAAGAAGGGGTCAATATAGCTCTGGCAGGTCGTACAGAAAAAGATTTGTTACGGGTAGCTGCTGAAATCAGTGCCATTAACAGCGATGTAAAAGTGCAAACTTATGCCTTGGATGTCTCAGATTATACAGGTGTGCAAGACACGGTAAAAAGTATTTTGGAAACTTTTGAAACTATTGATATTCTTATTAATAGTGCCGGAGTTTTGGCTGTAGGAGGTATCAACGAATTGCCAGTTGAGCAATGGGAGCAAGCTTTCAAAATAAATGTATTTGGAACGTATTATATGATCCACGAGGTATTCCCGGAAATGGTCAAAAACAATGGTGGTGATATCATTAACATAGCATCTACCTCAGGTTTGAAAGGTTCTGCAAAAATGAGTGCCTACGGAGCATCAAAAGCAGCGGTGATCAATCTTACCGAGAGTGTGATGCAAGAAGGCCGCAAGTCCAACATTCGTGTATCGACCATCAACCCGAGTACCATTGCCACAGATATGACGGTGAACGCCAACTTCACCGATGGAAACGAAGAAAAAGTATTACAGCCGGAAGATTTGGCGACCCTAGTCGTACACCATCTGAAATTGCCAAAACGTGCTTTTGTAAAAGAATTCAGTTTGTGGTCTACCAATCCATAAGGTTTTTTATTGTCAACGTTGTAAGAAGAGGCTAACTGAACTACGGTTAATTTAGCCTTTTTTATCATCATTATTTTGATAAACCTTTTTATCAGGAGTGTAGATGGTGATAAAGTGACTAATTATTTCCCGCCCCTAACCCTTGTCAGTGTTTTTCTTGAAATACCTAGGTAAAAAGCGATCATATAAAGCGGAATGCGACTGTAGATATTGGGATAATTTGATACAAAATCTTCGTAGTGTTTCTGGGGTGAGTCTTCGAGTTGATGCATAGTTTGCTACCATTCCCTCTCTGTGGAGCAAAGCTCCCTTTTTAATCTGTCTGTATTCGCCGTATTGCCCCATGAGTTCCTCGTCTTCTTGTGTCAAAGTTCCTTTTTCCATAATCCATGTTTAATTGGTTTATCACTTTTACAGATCTCGACCGGCTCTGACGGATTTTTTGGAAAACCTTGATCTTATAATAGGTATATTAAAGCTGAATAGCACATTGACAAAATTGGTATTGATATATTTCTTATTAAACAGATTTAAAGCGAGCGCCAACCTTTGTGTATACGAATTATTGATATGCTACGGAAAACGAGTAAGCGAACGCCAATTGTGTAAGTTTCTATCAAGAGCATGCCCACCTATCGTATATACTTTTAGTACTGTTGAGCGCGTGAGAAACTAGTTGTGCATAATATAGATTTTGTACTTGAAATCACTTTCAACCTGCGGTGTCACAAACGGTCAGCTATTCTTATATGTAGCACACGTAAGACAGCCACTTTATGCATACGTTATAAAGTTTCCTTATTAACAAGGAACGGCCTCAGTTGTGTATATTAGGACAAGAAGCCTTATCAAGCAGCCTCATTATTTTTAATTTTTATTGATCTTATAAAATTTCTTTCAATACCAATAGGTCAAAGAGCATTCAGCGGTTGCTGTTCGTTACAATAATAATTCGTAACTTTAAAGGCAAAGTTATTGCATTACTTATTATTTTAGGGTGTGGTATTCCACCGATTTACCGGTAAAAAACCACCCTCTAATTTTGCTAGATTATGAATACTATTTTTAAAGAAAAAAACGAAACCATGCATATCGGTCACAATATTAAACGCATCCGTGAGATTCAGGGAATTAAGCAGGAGGCTTTCGGTCAGCTTTGCCGCAACAAGTACTCGCAGCAACGGATTTCGGACTTTGAAAATATGGTCGCACTCGATGAGCCGCTTTTAGAAGAGCTGGCTACTGCATTGGGGGTAACAGCTGAATTTGTTCAATCTTTTAAGGATGAGAATGTAATTTATAATATACAGCATTCACATACATTTAACGATCACTCAACCAACTCTAGTCAACATTCCCAACCAACATTTAACAATGATGGATCAGATAAGCTGGTCGCATTGCTTGAAAAATTTATTGAGGAGGATCGAGCGAAGACACAATCCATTGCAGCATTGAGCCAGGCGGTGTTGGACCTTACCAATGAAGTAAAAAAATTGAAGGAAGGAAAATAGTACTCCGTCGTATAAAAATTATAAAAAAGGGATGTTCTGCAAGAATGAACATCCCTTTTTTATGACTATTCATTTATAAATCTAAGTGAATAATATTGTTAACGACAATTTATCTACCCAATGCTTTGCGACGTTCGATTTCGGCTTGTAGGCTTTGGAACCAGGTTTGGTAGACCTGCGGCTCATAGATCATTTGTTCTTTTGTATCTTTATTCACCTGACCCCAGTAACCGTTGCGGCTAGACTCAGACCCTTCGTACATGGTAATCTTGACTTCCGTTACTTCATCATTTATCGGTTCTATATAAAACATCGCTTTGGAAGTATTGGCATCTTTGGATACACCCGTCCAAAAACGCTGGGAAGCAGCATTTTTATTTTCAATTCTTTTGCTGGCGTTGATCAATCCTGTTTCTTTATCGGCGCGATCAATGATATAGCTTTCGGAATGTAGTAGACTGATTACTGACTTGAATACGAGTTCTTGATTAGATTCCAATTGCTTTGTGGTCATCATCTTTACTTCACTAGGTGATTTGGTAACCATTTTTGTAGCACATGAGCCAAATAGGATGGCAATACATAATAACGTAATAATTTTTTTCATTTTTGTGTGTTTTAAGGTTAAAATGCGGTAGATATAACGGAATAATCTACAACAATATCTTTTTCATCAAACGTAATGATGAGATCAAAAGATCTACTGCTGCTGCTTTGGCTCGCACGTTGACCAGCAAAAAAATCTGTTGATCCCGCTTTTTGTTCGACTGACATCTTGTTGTAGCTCCAGACTTCACGGTTTGATTTATTTTTGGAAACAAGATTTGGCGATCCAAATAGTTTGAGGATTTCGTCTTGTGTTGTTTCACCTTTGATGATTCGGCTTTTGACCACCCCCATGGTCAGGTTGCTCTTTTCTGTGGGGCCCTCACTGCCATATTTATAACTTTGGCAAGCGCTCAGCGATAAGATCAATAATCCTGAAAGTAGTAATTTATACATAGTTAAATAATTTTGGCAAACATATCCAGTTCATTTCACTCAACATTACGGGTTACCGTAGGAAATGTAATTATTGAATGAATAAACTTGCTACAAAGTAAATAAGGTCGTGTGCACTGTATGTTCACTGGTTTACGATCTTCTATGCACATACAATGCATAGAAAAGCCTTATCTTTGTTATAGACCAATAAATTAGTGATGGCCACCAACAAACATGCAATTATACGTTACGAAGCCTTGGACAGGTGTTTTTCCAACAAAGGCCGGAAATTTTTTATCGATGACCTTATCGAATATGTCTCAGCAGCTTTAATGGACTATACTGGCAGGAACTCCTCTATCTCTCGCAGACAAATATTGAAAGACATCGATTTTATGCGTAGTGAGACAGGTTTCCGAGCCCCCATAGCATCTTTTAAAGATGGGAAAAAGACCTACTACCGTTATGCCGACGGAGGATATTCGATCGGCATGCAACAAATCAACCCCGTGGAAGCTGATTTACTAAAAATGACGCTGGATATGTTAGGAAGATTTAAAGGTTTGCCCCAATTTGATTTTGTCCAAGAACTGGCGTTGAAACTCAAAAAGAGTTTTCAATTGGAGGATCTGGACGAATGCATCTTTTTTGACCAAAATGAATACCTTAAAAATCTCCATCTTTTGGGAGATTTGCTAAAATTCATACAGCAAAAACAAGTATTGACCGTACGGTACAAATCGTTCAATCAAGATAAAGAAGAAGATTTTTTAATACATCCATATTTTCTGAAACAATATAATAAGCGATGGTTTCTCTTTGGCCAGCGGGACGGCTTTGATACTTGGACCAGTCTAGCGCTGGATCGTATGATTACGTTTGAGTCAGCCGAAGGTATCGCATTTAGTCTTCAGAAGGACACGCATGAAGCGTACTTCGAAGATATAATAGGCGTTAGTAAACCTATTGGCGGCGCTTGTCAGTTTGTCAAAATCAAAGTGAATAAGTCGCTATGGCCATATATTGAATCGAAGCCTTTACATCCTTCACAGACTGTTATCGAACGCGGCTCGGAATATATCATCTTGCAACTGGAGATTATTCCTAATTATGAGTTTTATGCTCAGGTACTAGGTTTTGGTCCTGCTGTGGAGGTTTTGGAGCCGACAGAGGTAAGAGCGATAATTCGTGAAAAGCTCGAAGAAAGCGTGAAGCAATATTATTAGGATGAAACCATATCGCTCAATATCAAACCTTATTGGATAGCCTGCTAAGCCAGACAACATCTATGCACATCTACTGCATAGTTTCTTATTAGTTTTATATCATTAATAAAAAGCAGTATGAACAAAACAATTAAGGTTCCTCCAATTCTAATAAAGATAGGAAGAAAAGAAGATTTGGTTAAATTACAACAATTGGGACAGGTCTATTTTGGCACATTCGAAGGGTACAGAACGCAAGAGAAAGAAGAATTCCAGCGAATGTTAAATAGTTTTTTAAATAAAGAAGATATTGACTTAGACCAAACGGATTTTTATAGAAGAGATCCTCTAGAGGGGTTGGAAAGAAGATTTTCGGGGTCGGGTTCTATACGATTCAAAAGCAAGGATCAAAAGGATATTACAATAAATATCCCTGAAATGAAGTTAAATCTCTTTCAGAATAAATACAGCCATCTCTACTGTTTATATGCTATTCCAAATGTGATTGACGATACGTATAAAATTGACAGCAAAATGCTGAAATTTGGTGAAAGTGCTTTAATAATCACCAAGCCATTGGAGTTCTTAGAAAGATTGATTGGAAAAATAGAATCAAATTATGATATGGATCATGTCTCATATTATGACAATTGCCCAATGTTTGCTGGCAAATATGAAATCTTTCAAAAGCAAAAGACATTTGAATACCAAAATGAATTCCGAATAGCAGTGAATCTTATTGAAGACAATTCTGTTTTTATTGGAGATATTACTGATATATCTATTTTATTGGATTCGCAATCACTTTTAGAATCAGAATATAAAATTCAGTCTTAAAAGGCCGCATACAAACTTTTAGGAAATAAAGAACAAAAACAAATCTTTACCTTTACAGAGCAAAAAAAACAAATTACCCCAATACTGATGATTACCGGAGAAATAAAATCCCAAATAGATAAAATATGGAATGACTTCTGGACAGGAGGAATTTCTAACCCCTTGACCGTTATTGAACAATTTACCTATCTGATTTTCTTAAAACAATTGGATGATAGGCAGATTACGATTGACAAAGAAAAACAATTATTGGGAAGCTCAAAAAAAGCAGATATCTACACTGAAGAGCAGAAGCCACTACGTTGGTCTTATTTTAAAGACTTAGATCCTGAGCGCATGATGGATATCTTTCGCATACCACAAACAGATCTAGAGAACCTGACGGCATTTGACTTTATGCGTACGCTTGGTACCGCAGGAGGTAAATTTTCGCAGTACATGAAAGGCGCAACTTTCATGATAGAGAGTCCAAGTCTGTTAGATAGCGTAGTACAACAGATCGACAAATTACCGTTGAGTAACAGAGATACGAAAGGTGATCTATACGAGTATATGCTAAGTAAAATTGCCGAGGCAGGTACCAATGGGCAGTTCCGGACACCGCGGCATATCATCCGCATGATGGTGGAGCTGATGCAACCCCAACAAGACGATACCATCTGTGATCCAGCAATGGGTACTGCAGGTTTCTTGGTGAACGCTGCTGAGTACATCCAAGAAACGCATGAAGATTGGCTGCTCGATAAAACCTTCCGTGAGCACTATTACGGCAATATGTTCAATGGAATGGAAATCGATCCCTCCATGTTGCGCATAGCTTCGATGAATTTGCAGTTGCACGGCATTGAGAACCCCGTACTTTTTTCAGGTTCTGCCTTAGCTGAGCGCAATGGTATCAGTTCACAATATTCCCTTATCTTAGCCAATCCGCCATTTAAGGGCGCGCTGAATGCAAATGATGTTGAGAGCTCCTTGCTCCAAATGACAAATACGAAGAAAACCGAGATTCTTTTCTTGAGTCTGATGCTACGCATGATGACCCTTGGGGGGCGTGCTGCTGTGATCGTTCCTGATGGCGTTTTGTTTGGATCATCCACTGCGCACAAAGCCATTCGCAAAGAATTGGTGGACAACCAACAATTGCAAGCTGTAATCTCCATGCCTTCAGGGGTATTTAAACCTTATGCAGGGGTAAGTACCGCAATTCTGATCTTCACCAAAACCAATTCGGGCGGTACTGACAAGGTTTGGTATTACGATATGAAAGCCGATGGTTATAGCTTGGATGACAAGCGCAATGCTATTGCGACCAATGATATCCCAGATATTATCACACGATACCATAACCAAGCTAACGAACAAGATCGTACACGTACGAATCAGTCATTCTTCGTGCCAGCGCAGGAAATCCGCGATAATGGGTATGATTTGAGTATCAACCGCTATAAAGAGGTCGTGTATGAAGACGTGAGCTATGAAAAGCCAGCGGTAATCTTTGAGCAGATAGCGGAGATTGATCGGGAGAGACAGGTATTGTTAAACGAATTGAAAGGGCTGTTGTAATATGTGGGAGAAAGTTAAGTTAGGGGAACTAGCAACATTTATTAATGGTTACGCATTTAAGCCCTCTGATTGGTCCAGTGAGGGACATGAAATAATTAGGATTCAAAATTTAACAAAATCATCATCAGAAACTAATTATTATAAAGGACAACTTGATAGTAAGTACAAAATAACCAAAGGTGATATACTGATTTCATGGTCTGCTACGCTTGGAGTGTACACTTGGAATAAGTCTGATGGTTGGTTAAATCAACATATTTTTAAAGTAGTTTTTAATAAAAAAGAAATTAATAAGTCTTTTTTTATATACCTTATTCAATATGTTTTAGATGACTTAAAATCTCAAGTACATGGTGCTACCATGAAACATATTACGAAAGGAAATTTTGATAATACCTTAGTCCCGCTCCCCCCGTTACCTATTCAAGAAAAAATAGCTACGATCTTGGACAAGGCGGATGAATTACGTCGCAAAGACAAAGACCTACAAACCAAATACGACGAACTTGCGCAAGCTATTTTTATCGATATGTTCGGCGATCCGGTTAGAAATGAGAAAGGTTGGGAGGTGATAAAGATAGCTGACCTATCAAATGTTTCTTCCGGTAGTACCCCTAGCAGATCAAATGATAGTTTTTATGTTGGCAATATTCCCTGGGTAAAAACTGGTGAAGTTAGGGGTACAACGATCTTAGAGACAGACGAAAAAATATCCGAAGAAGCTTTAAAGTCTTCCAGTTGTAGAATTTACCCTAAAGGGTCGATAATTATTGCAATGTATGGACAGGGGAAGACAAGAGGGCAGATCGGTATTCTTGGTATTGATGCCGCAACGAATCAAGCTTGCGCTGTTATATCTCCCTCAAAAAAAATGAATTATGCTTATTTATTCGAATTATTAAAGCTAAATTATGAAGACTTGAGGAGTTTAGGCAGAGGAGGAAATCAACCTAACCTTAATGCTGGTTTGATTAAAAATTATGAAATAATTAATCCCCCTCTCCACCTCCAAGAAGCCTTCGCTAAAAAAATAGAGTTGATCAACCAGCTCAAAGCGCAAACCAATGCACAGAAATCCGAGGAACTTTTTCAATCCTTATTGCAGAAAGCATTCAAGGGTGAGTTGGTCTCGTAGCTAATTGAGTCGTTCCTCCTCGCAATGACGGTACAAAACAGGTCATTGCGAGCGTAGCGACATAATCTCTAGCAAACAATTATTTAAAGCCTAAGAAATGGAAAAAAACTACAAAGATTACTTAGACAAGCTACTGGCTCAAATAGAAACCTATAAATTCACCGTTAAAAAATTAGAACAACTATTTAGAGAAGATGAAGCACAGTTAAAGAAAGGAGGCGATTATCTAAATTTGGAAGCTATACACATTCGTGATTGGGATAATTTTTCAGATAAAGATTGGTTAATTGACTATCGGAGAATTTCAATCTTTGGAAAAGAAGATTATCTAAAAGAACTGAATGAAATTAAATCCTCGATTTACAAACACTATCTAATAGAGGTAACAAAATTCATGAAATACTTTGCATGAATTTTTAATAATATTTCATACATTTGTAATATGTCATCATTAGATAATTTTAAGAAAAAACTACGGGTAGGCAAAGTTTATAGGCGGGAGGAACTGGCTAAGTTTTCAACAGCTGTCGATAGACATCTTGCTGAATCCATTGCTGATGGCTCACTACAAAAGCTGGCTCAGGGGCTTTACTATGCCCCCAAAATGACTGCTTTCGGTATAGCTCCACCAGATGAAGAGCAACTGATAAAAGTATTTCTTAAAGGTGACGATTATCTAATAACTTCGCCCAACTACTACAATGCGTTAGGGCTTGGTAGCACGCAGTTGTATAATATAAAACGTATATACAATCACAAAAGACATGAGGACATAAAATTGGGTAACAGAGTTTACCAATTTAGGCGAAAACCCAAATTCCCTAAGAAACTAACTCAAGAGTATGTGGTTGTTGACTTACTTAATAATTTAGATACATTAGCGGAAGACAAACAGGTTATAACTTCAGCTCTACGTACTAAGCTCAAAAACTTCAATGCTAAAGAATTGAATCGTAATGCGAATAAATACGGTACAATAGCTACCAAAAAGCTAATACAAGAAGTTATCTAAAGATATATGGAGGTTAACTATTTACACCATCATTCAGATTTTAAAGATCTGCTATCCATTATTGCAGAAGAAAAAAGTATTGACCCATATTTAGCTGAAAAAGATTACTGGATCATGCAGAGTCTATATGGTCTCCAAAAACTGGGGCTACAATTTGAGCTCAAAGGAGGGACATCTTTATCGAAGGCCTATAAAATTATACACCGATTTTCTGAAGACATAGACATTCATATTCAACCACCAAAGGAGTTAAATATAAATGAAAACCCTAAAAATACCAATATTAACAATAGTAAAAAAAGGCTAACGTTTTTTGATTCATTAGCGCAAACTATCGATATAGATGGAATAGCAGAAGTAGTCAGAGATACTAATTTTGACGATGAAAAACACTACCGTAGTGGTGGCATAAGACTAATATATCCATCGCACTTTCAATCAGTACCAGGTATCAAAGAAGGAATATTGCTAGAAGTGGGATTTGACACTATAAATCCCAATATGCCAATAGATGTATCTTCTTGGGCTTTGGAAAAAGCTCAAGATTTAAAGGTACCAATTCTCAATAATAAGGCGTTAAATGTCCCCTGCTATCATATGGGGTATACCTTTATAGAGAAACTTCAAACCATAGCAACTAAATATCGAAATATGATCGAATCCGGCAACGATCAGATCAATTTTATGCGCCAGTACTACGACATATTTCACCTATTACAACAAAAAGAAGTAAACGAATTCATTGGCACCAAAGCGTATTATAGCCATAAAGAACACAGATTCCCAAAAGCAGATTACGAAATCCCGCTAGCAAAAAATCAAGCTTTTCTGCTAGAAGATATGGAGATTAGAGCTAAGTTGGCTCAACTTTATCATAGTTCTGAGGCCCTTTATTACAATGGTCAACCAGAATTTGAATTGATGTTGTCTGATATTCACAAGCAGCTACCTCGATTATAACTTCCTCTTTACTCCTAAATATATTTTATTTATCTTTAAAGAAAAACCAAGTATCTCGTTGATGGCATCAAATTTTGACTTTTTAGCAGAAGAGTTTCCTCTTATTTACCAAGAAATCACACAGGCTGAACAGCATACTTTTACAGCACCGCGTTTTGCGGCAATGTTATGCCGCTCTACCTTAGAAAGGTCGCTTTTTTGGCTTTACGAAAATGACCCGGATTTTGAAATGCCATTTGACAAATCGATCAATAGTCTGCTGCATACGGACTCATTCCGTGAAAACATAAGGTCCTCTGTGCGTGAAGAATTGAATACTGTTCGTTTATTAGGCAATATCGCTTCGCACGCAGGAAAAGGGAATACCGTAAAAACAATTAAAGATACAGAGGCCTTACATGCACTCAAATGCATGTACAACTTTTTACATTGGATAGCAAAATTATACGCCAAAAGATTTCCGGGAGAAGCACAATTCGATGAGAATCTAATCCCTCGTGGTCTGGTCGATGATATCAACGCCAAGAAAGTTAAAGAACTAAATCAATCTTATCAAGAGGCACAAAAGCTTGCAGATGAAGCCTACAAAGAAAAACAAAAGGCTTTACTGCAGAATGAAGTGTTACGCAAACAGTTGGAAGAAGTACAATCGCTACTCGCCAACAGAAAGGAAGAACGAGAACAAGTTATCGCCGCTTTACCAGCGCCGCCTATGCTCATAACTGAGCTGGAGACACGTCGCTTGCTCATCGATCTTTATCTGAGAGAAGCTGGATGGGACAACCTAAAAAAACCCCGCGATCTGGAGTTTGAAGTAAGTGGAATGCCTTTATCAACGAATCCTTCGGGCAAAGGATACATCGACTATGTCCTTTGGAACGATGATGCCAAACCACTAGCGATTGTTGAAGCTAAAAGCACATTGCATGATGTGCATAAGGGCCAACATCAGGCCACACTTTATGCGGATTGTTTGGAAAAAAGCACCGGCCAGCGCCCTATTATTTTTTACTCCAATGGGTATGAAACGTATATATGGGATGATCAGTTTTATCCGGAACGTCAGATTTACGGTTTCTACAGCAAATCGGAGTTACAAACATTGATCAAAAGACGGGAATCGCGAAAGGATATCAGGAAATTTGAAGTAAATGCTGCCATCGCGGGGAGATATTACCAGCTAGAGGCAATACAGCGGCTCTCGGAGCATTTTGTAACTATAAAGAATGATAAACTGAGAGGAACAAATCGTCGTGCTTTATTGGTAATGGCAACGGGCTCAGGTAAAACACGTACTGCTGCTGCCATTGTGGATATGCTTACTAAGTCCAATTGGGCCAAACGGATACTTTTCCTGGCAGATAGAAATGCGTTGGTTACACAGGCTAAAAATGCGTTTAAGGAGCATTTGCCTCACTTGTCGGCAGTGGATTTGACGAAGGAAAAAGAAACAGGTCATACCAGAATTGTTTTTTCGACTTATCCAACCATGATGAACCTTATCAACAACCAAATGGAGGGCGAAAGTCGGTATTATGGTGTAGGTCACTTTGATGCTATTTTCATCGATGAAGCACACCGCTCCATTTATCAAAAGTACCAATCTATCTTCGATTACTTTGATGGTTTATTGATTGGGTTAACGGCTACACCCAAAAAAGATCTTGATAAAAATACGTATTCATTTTTTCAATTAGAGGATGATATACCAACTTTTGCCTACGAATTAGATACTGCAGTAAACGACGGCTTTTTAGTACCGCCACGCTCGTATGCTGTCCCTGTACAGATGGTACGGGATGGCGTGAAGTACAAAGATTTAAGCGATGAGGATAAGGCCGAATTAGAGGAAAAGCTGGGATTGACAGAGGTATCTGATGAAGCCCTCCAGGAATTTGAAGTTGGAGCGTCTCAGATTAATTCTTTCTTATTTAACGAACCTACAGTAGATCTTGTTTTGGATCACCTAATGAATAATGGGTTAAAAGTAGCTTCTGGTGATAAGGTGGGAAAAACGATTATTTTTGCCAGAAACCACCGCCATGCTGTTTTTATCGAAGATCGATTTAACAAAAACTATCCCGAATATAGTGGCAACTTTTGTCGGGTTATTGACAATTACAATGACAAGGCGCAAGATTTACTGGAAAAGTTCTGTTATGACAAAGAAGAACTAGAACCTCAGATTGCTATTTCGGTCGATATGATGGATACAGGAGTCGATGCACCTAGCGTACTGAATCTCATATTTTTTAAACCGGTAAAATCATACGCCAAGTTTTGGCAAATGGTAGGAAGGGGTACTCGTTTACGTCGTGATTTATTTGGACCCCGTGAGGATAAAAAATTCTTCCTACTATTTGACTACTGCCGAAACCTTGAGTTCTTTCAGGAGAATCCAGACGGTTATCAAACGAATACCCAAAGACCTTTAAGTCAACTGTTGTTTCTGGAACAATTACATGTTGCTAACCTTATTCAGGAGAATGCCGAAGCTAATAGCCTTGATTTAGCTTTAGCAAAGGAATACATCGATGGATTACATGCCAAAGTAGCCCAGTTGGATACAGCTCGCTATGAGGTCAGAAAGCATCTCGCTGTAGTGCATCAATTTGCGGATCGAAGCAAGTGGGAAAACCTCAATAAATCTGACATCATTGCTATTGAAACCGAGCTATCTCATCTCATCCCTTACACAGAAGACAGAGATGAAATGGCTAAACGTTTCGATCTAAATAGCTACAAACTGCAAGCAGCAATGATCAATAAATCTCCGCGGCAGACCGTCCTTATCCAGAACTTTATGGATATAGGAAAGAGACTGTTAAAAAAGCGAAATGTTCCTGCCGTGGCAACTAAAGAAGTCTTCATAAGGGAGATGGCCTCCATAGATTTTTGGCAAGAAATATCATTATCAAAAGTTGAAAATCTACGAAAGGAAATTCGAGATCTAATACACTTGCTCAAAGAGGAAAATAATATTAAACCCATTTATACAAAGCTTGATGATAATCTTTTAAAGGAAGAAATTGTCGGGTATGATATTATCGCAAATTTTAAAAATCTACAAAGTTATAAAGATCGGGTAACCGCTTTTATCAAGAAGAATAAGCATCATCTTGTGATCGACAAGTTGCATAAAAATCAACCGATCAATGCTTTCGAATTACAGCAGTTAGAACAATACCTCGTCGCGGAGGCACTAGGGTCCAAAGAGGAGTTTATAAAAGAATTTGGCGATCAGCCGCTAGGGACTTTTATTCGGTCCATCATCGGCTTGGATCAAGAGGCTATACAGGCTCATTTCACAAATTTTATTGGCGAAGCTAACCTTTCGGCCAAGCAAATCAAGTTTATGGATACTGTAATACGTTATTTCGTAACCAATGGTTATCTGGAAACCACCGATCTCATGGAACCTCCTTTCACCGAACTCGACGATAGCGGAGTTATTGGATTATTTGACGAAAACAATGTTGTCAAACTCATGAGCTTAATCAAACAAGTTAACCAAAATGCAGATATCGGGGCCTAGATGACAATGTATTCATCTACCGGCCTTGAACGTTGATTTTGTCCATTATGTTCGTTAATTCTTCCATCATCGCAGGACGGTGCCTGTAGATCATTTTCCAGTGAAGCATTTGGGCCAAAAGTGTTTCCCTGCCAGAAGGTATATCTTTAAATATAGCGAATACGATGTCCATAAATCTTTGGTAAGCGCTACGTTTATTTGCAGACTCGGCTTGTTGATCCAGTAGCGGGGAATACAAATTCATGAGCTGCGAAGGATACAATTTATATAAATGATCATGATAGTTTAGTATGGTTTCCAAATCGGTCTGTCGTTGCACAATTGCGAGTAATTTGTCGAACATATTCTCTTCAATATAGATAGGACCTATTTCGTTTAAAAGCCAGTAGTCCTGATTTTTCCAATAGGAACTTTTTTCTCCAGTTGCTTTTGCACGAATCGAGTTGATTTTGTTATTAATGATGCTTTTCCATTCTTTTGGAGTATATGTGTTTTTCCACTGGTTGTAGTAATGGCTGTTAAAAGAGTACCCAATAGCGAATTTTTCTGTAAAAAAGCGCACCATTTGAATGTCATTTTCCAATACGGCAATATGCAATAGGATTTCTTCCCAGTCCCTTATTATACCGGGATGCTGGGCTTCTTCCGCTAGTCGTATGCCTTCTGCCAGCAATTCCTTGGCCTCTTCGAAGCGTCCATTTTCAATGGCTTTTTCGACCTGAATCTTCCTCACTTTTGGCAAATGGATTTGTTGTTCCATCAGTTGCTGTGCCTCTTCGATCCTGTTTCCATTTTGAAGGATGGAGGCTTTAATTTGTATAAAGAAGCTACTTCGGTAATCATAATGGTCTAAACGAGCCTTATAAATAGCCGCATCGGCAAAGTTCATAAAATCGTCGATTTTACTTAAATCCAGACATAGCTGCGCATAAAGATCCGTCATGTCATATCCGAAGTTGCCGTAGTCAAAGTACAGATCCTGTTGCAGCTCTTTATTTAAATACGTGGCAATCTTTTGTTTCAAATCGACGGGGGACTGCACCGCAATATCTGTCAATAAGGATATACCACCATCGATAGCATCTCCTATAGATCCATTGCTATCGTCGGCGTAAGTAATCACTGGCATGACTTCCTGTATATACGCCATGCATAACAAGCTACCGTTTAGGATGTTATTTTTGGATAGATAATATTGACCTTGCATCAGAATTTTTTGTAATTCCCGTGCTAGCTTACCACTTGAACCATAATCGATAAATTCGTGTTTGCTGTAGGTCTTAATCGCTTTCCTAATCTGATCCTTTATTTGCTTTTCTATGTCAAAGTTTTCATCTTTTTCTGCAAAGAATAGTTCAAAATCAGATTTAAAGCTCTTGTTCTTTTTGCTGTACTGGACAATAAATGCCTTCAGTTCGTCGGTACTGATATTGTCCAGTAATTTTTGAAAGGATAGTTTTGTTTTCTTCTTCGCATTTTTCGGCGCAGCCTCAAGAACAATCGTTTTTTCATCCCGTATAGCATACAAGACAGCAACCACATGTTTGCACAAATCGCTATCGAAAGGACAGTCACATTCATAATTATTTACAAATCCCTTTTTGCTTATTCCAATCTCTACAAAATAATCGTCCGAGCCGGTTACCGCTGCACTCCAGACACCATCTTCTGTTTCTTCAAGAGATTCAACATGTCCTTTTTGGAAATAGACTTTACCTCTCTGTAAAATCGTACTATTGATATGTTTTTCAAATGATGCTAGTTCCATTTCTATGTTTTTCTAAAAATAATAATTTATGTGATGAGAAGCCGGTTGATCTTATGTTTTTAATACAGGACCATCCTGTTATCGGATTATTTGACGAAAACAATGTTGTCAAACCCACGAGTTTAATCAAACAAGTTAACCAAAATGCAGATATCGGGGCTTAAGCTACCTAGGATAGATTTATGCATATAATTTCGTATCTTAATCGACTAAATACAATGTAATATGGCAACACTAGAAATAGGACAGAAAGCACCGGATTTCAGTGCAAAAAATCAACATGGTGAAACAGTCCATCTTTCAGATTTTAAAGGGAAAAAAGTTATTTTATATTTTTATCCAAAAGACAATACACCAGGTTGCACCACGGAAGCCTGTAATTTCAGAGACAATTATCAGTCTTTGAAAAAAGATGGTTTTGAAATCATAGGCGTAAGTGTGGACAGCGAAGCATCGCACCAAAAATTCATCAGCAAACATGAGCTTCCTTTTCAGCTGCTTGTAGATGAAGACAAGAGCCTTGTAGAGGCCTATGGTGTATGGGTCGAAAAGAACATGTATGGCAAAAAGTATATGGGCACAGCACGTACCACTTTTGTGATTGATGCAGATGGCATTATCCAACATATCATCAAAAAAGTAGATAACAAAAATGCGTCCCAGCAGATCCGTGATTTAGGCATTTAAAGAATACCTCTTATCAAGAATCTTATATCTAAAATCTAAAACTAATATCTATATTTGCCACTTATGAGCAAACAGACAGACGACTTTTTCAAAAGTGTAGTATCACACGCGAAGGAATACGGTTTTGTATTTCAATCGAGCGAAATATATGACGGATTAAGTGCCGTCTACGATTACGGTCAATTAGGTTCGGAATTAAAAAACAACCTAAAGACTTATTGGTGGAAATCCATGGTGCAATTGCACGAAAACATTGTTGGTATTGATGCTGCAATTTTCATGCACCCTACGACATGGAAAGCCTCTGGTCACGTTGATGGTTTTAACGACCCGATGATCGACAATAAGGATTCAAAAAAACGTTACCGTGCTGATCAATTGATCGAAGATAAGATTGCACGTTATGAGGCAGATGGTAAGACAGCTGAAGCTGCTGCATTATTAGACGCTTTGAATACCGCATTGAATGCAGACGATTTAGCTGGACTAAAAACCATCATTGAAGAACATAATATCGTATGTCCGGTTTCAGGCACCAAAAATTGGACTGAAGTACGTCAATTTAATTTGATGTTTGCAACTCAGATGGGTGCTATGGCAGATGGAGCAGATCAAGTTTATCTTCGCCCTGAAACTGCACAAGGTATTTTCGTCAACTTCCTGAACGTTCAAAAGACAGGACGTATGAAAATTCCGTTTGGTATTGCACAAATTGGTAAAGCTTTCCGTAACGAAGTAATTGCACGTCAGTTTATCATGCGTATGCGTGAATTCGAGCAAATGGAAATGCAATTTTTCTGCCGCCCGGGTACTGAATTGGAATGGTATAACAAATGGAAAGAAACACGTTTGAAATGGCACTTGGCATTGGGCTTCGATTCATCAAACTACCGTTACCACGACCACGATAAATTAGCGCATTACGCAAATGCTGCAGTTGATATTGAATTCAACTTCCCATTCGGATTCAAAGAAGTTGAAGGTATCCACTCCCGTACAGATTTTGACTTGAAACAACATCAGGAATTTTCTAAAAAGAAAATGCAATATTTTGATCCGGAGATCAATCAAAACTACATTCCATATGTAATTGAAACTTCAATTGGATTGGATCGCCTTTTCTTAACTGTATTATGTAACTCTTTGGTAACAGAAGATCTTTCTACAGCAGAAAAACAAGATTCTCGTGTTGTATTGAAATTTCCACCAGCATTGGCACCGGTAAAAGCTGCAATTTTACCATTGACCAAAAAAGATGGTTTACCAGAAAAAGCACGTGAGATCCTAAATACGCTAAAATTGGATTACAACGTTCAATATGATGAAAAAGATGCCATTGGAAAACGTTACCGTCGTCAAGATGCAATCGGAACACCAATCTGTATCACAGTCGATTACGATTCATTGGAAGACAACACTGTAACCATCCGTCACCGTGATACGATGGCACAGGAACGTGTTGCCATTGCCGATCTTGAAAAAATATTGAATGACTTGGCTGGTTGGAATACCTTGCTAAAAAAATTGATATAGCCAATATGCTATCACAGAAAAGGTGTCCATTGCTGGACACCTTTTTGTTTTAATAGATGTAGGGCGGCTAGATGCTAAGTACAATAACTGTGCTAGTATTCTATCACAATATGATCGTCCCAATGTTCATTCTTCACGATCTGAAAACCCAAATTCCCATTGGCAGTCTCCAGCAATTTGCCCTTAAACTGTATTTGAACATTATTTCGGATTTCGCTTCCCAGTTCAAATGTACGCAGTAATTGGCCGTCTTTGAAAACTCGAAACTGATACCGAATAGCCTTGTTATCGAGATAATAGCCCATAAATTGGTTGAACGAAAAACTTTGATCAGCTACCGTAAAATGTGGGACAACCGTCAACACACTTTTATCGAACTGATCGCTACTTCGCGTCATAAAAGGATAATAATGAAATACAGGATGAAGTTGCTCCACCTGAATACTATCAATTGCGCTCAGATCTTCGCTGTCTGTAAAAGTCAACTTGACCTCGCTGTAGATCCGGTTTAAGTTTAGTACCCGTTCTAGTGCCCCCTTAACCTCAAAGGTATCCCGAGCGGCAAACAACTCCGCAGATTGTTCAGAAAAAGCATTCGTAGCATAAAAATGTTCAAAATCCACAGCCTCTGCCATAATCAGCGGTAATGTTGAATTTTTAGCTATTAGACTGAGGTAATAAGTTCCAATCGGCAATTCAACAGCGAATGTTTCCTGCGAAGTAAGCACGCCCGATTTGATCATGGCCTTCGATTTTGCATCGAACACATGATAGTAAAACTTGCTTGGTAAAACGGCCGGGTTGACTTGTCCGTAAATCATCAAGTTGTCCATCTTAAAGGTACCTGTCGTTGGACTGTAACCTGCTCCTCCATCCCTGCTACCCGCAAATAATGAGATTTTCAACCAAAGCTCTTTACTGTTGCCAAGCGATATGTCAGCCAAAGAAGCACTTACAGAAACTTTAGATGAAAGAGACAGATTAGAAGGATACTTGACTGTGTCTGAAAGTGCGGAAAAACTATTCCCCTTATCAAGCGAATAACTCAAAAGCAGCGCCCTTGGTCCTGTACTCGAACTATTGCAATCAAAGGTCCAAGTACCCAGCGAGTGAATACTTGTAGTAGGAATCTTGACTAGTATCTCTTTACTCCCTTTAAAACTAACGGCTTTTCCCGTTGCAGGCCAACCAGCCAAGAAATCATAGTCTGTCTTTTCATTGTTGTAATCGATCGAAACGGCGGCATCGAGTGCGACTTCAGGAACAGTGTTGCTACTATCAAACGTCCAGTGGTACAGCAATTCGTTTTCGGAAGCAGCTCCGCTTAGCGCAGCCCGTTTTGCTTTGATTGATTGTTTTTTTAGGGGAGTAACAATCGCTTCAAAATCCTTGACTTTGAATTTTACCGCATGAATTGTTTCATCGTTTTCATCGGGAAGTTTTGCATGCTTTTTGCACGAAGGCATTGCGGCTAAAACCAGGATGAATACACATGAAAGAATTCCCCAAGTTGACTTGGATTTTCTTTTCATAAATATAAATGATTTATAAGTTAATTAACCGGCAGATTAAAATTAACTTATAAATCATTTCACTCCAATAGCGTAACTAAAAAATTACAATCGTTTTCTCGCTTTTACAAGTGGTCTCTTTATCTATTTTTTGAACGTATATCTTTCCAGAAGAGATTGTTAATTTCATTTTGAGCACATTATTCAGCCCTCTTAGACGTACATACTCGCCATTAAATTCGCCCCATTCCTAATCGGATTACCATCTTCATTCAACCAGATGTAGTTATAATGCGCATCGACTTTATCTTTTACCGTCAACTGTACTGTGTTTTTCTTCTTGTCTATTTTAACCTGAATATTCTTTGGCTTATCAATTTTGTCCAAATACCAACTCCGTCTTTTCCAAGCCAGCATTTCCAGTGGACCTGCTTTGCATCTGCCGATTGCGAGCGGTTTACAGACTCAATAGCATATGGATTACCAGTCCAATACTCATCGGAAAGCTGGGCAAAGGAATGTCCAATTTCGCGCATCGCGATGTCATTGCTCTTAAAATTAACAGTGACGAGTCTTTCTCCGATATTGTCAATAAAACCCTTCTTCAGATCTCCGCAGGGCGCCTACCAAAAATCAATGGGATAAGGTTCCCGCATCGTAACATCCGCCAAACAGCCTAGTCGCGCATACGATGTTCCTGTACATATTCACTCGGCGAAAGTTTGGTTATTTTCTTGAACACCCGATTGAAATTGACAACATTGTTAAACCCTGTTTTAAAAGCGATATTAGAAACACTTTCCGAAGATTCGTCAATCAACATTTTACAGGCACGTTCAATCCGGATTTCATTGAGGAAGGTAACATAGGTTTTCCGGGTATGTTTCTTAAAATACTTGCAAAATGCGTGTGGCGTCATGTGTGCTACCGCAGCTATATCTTCCAAGGAAATTTTGTCTCCAAAATGCTGGAAAGTATATTGGAATATTTCATTGATTCGCAATCCTTCGGCATCTGAGAACTTCTTTTGTGGAATACCTGTATACAGCGAAGTCCATTGATCTACTTTTTTACTTAAAAAATTAATCAGCTTCACAAACGAGAGGAGACGATCTATGCCCGCACTCACGTTAATCTGTACAAATTTTTCTTTCAACGCGACGGAATGCTCCGCATCCAATTTTTTACTGACGTTGATGTGTTCCAGGAAATACTTAACATCATCGAATTCAGGGAAATCCAGAAAGGGTTTAAAATGTTCGTAGTCGAAAAAAATATGGATGGCATGAATGCCATCCCCTATATCTTCCCCCGTTTTGAACATATGCGGTTCATCCGCATCAACGATATAGATTTCGTCCTCTTCAAAACTATGTGTAAAGTTGCCAATCATAAAGGTTCCCCGCCCTTTCAGGATGTAGGTCAACTGAATTTCCTTGTGTCGGTGATAGTTGCTATAGAATGAAGGCAGAATGTCTTCCTGCACACAAATAGATCCTTGGTAAACAACCGGAACTGTAAATTGAACGACTTTCATTACGTATTGAAATAACAAATATTAAACAGTTAATTCAAATGTAAGATTTTTTAAGACAATAATCGTTAATTTTTAGCAAGAAATTCCTTTACCTTCCCTAAAAACTGTGGCATTGCCGGATCCTCACCACTCAAGGATAAAATTTGGAAGTTCTGCGGATTTATCCATAGATAGCTTGGTGTACGATCTATACCAAAATCATTTTCCATCGTTGCCCGGTCGTTATAATTCAAAAAATAACTCTGCTTCCCTAGCGCCAGCTCCTTACTTGATTTGACCCATTTATCCAGATCCTTATCCCGTGAAAAATAGATAACCCTTACTCCCATAGCGTTCAATTGAGATTCTTTTTTCCGTAACATCTCCATATCGGCCTTGCTATTTGTATTGGAAGTTCTCCAAAACGCGGCAATCAGCATTTTAGCCTTTGAAATATTCTTTAAATTCAAACTATCCCGTTCTACATTCATCGGGCTAATAGCAGGAAATACAGGCATATTTTCATAGAAGTCTTTCACCCTATCGACCTTTTCGCGGGCAAATTTAACATAAGGATGCTTCTGCAAATCCGTATTAAAACTCAGCAATGCGGCATCGAATTTTTTATAATTCGTCTGATCCAAGGAGATGTATTTAAAAAAATAAGGCAATACTAAGGATGAACGGTGGGTACTATCGAGAATAAAATCGGCGTATAGTGTGCGTGGATTAAATGCGGCATTACCGCTTAAGCGCTGTATTTCATCCACTGTTTTTTCATAGGAACCATCATTTCTTGCAGCCATCGAAGGCAACTGACTCTCCAGCTGCCTTACCCGTTGGCTTTTATTTGCTGTTTTATTTTTTTCCTCCTCTTCACGCTGTTTATAGTTCGCATTGAACTGTATGAAATCCTTGGCATTCTGCGAAGAGGTTGTCAAGGTAAACTTACCCTGATTTTCACTCAGATCATAGTCACTCCCGCCTTCGACAAATAATGTATAGGCCTCCATACCCTTTATCTGAATATCATAAAATCCGGCCATGGCTAGTTCGCCTTCCAAAACAAATTGCCCATTAGCAACCTGTGTTTTTACAAATTGCTGCAGTTTATTGTCGTGATCGACGAGGCTCACCTGAGTCCCGTCCCCGGCAGTGGTTTTTCCGGTTATCTTATAGCTAAAACTATTCAACAAGGCGGCTGTCTTCGCCGATTCGGACTTTTGTGTACAGGCTGTTGCCCCCAAGGCCAGCACAGAAATCAAGCAAAAATATTTAACGAACTTCATAATCTTTATAGTTTCCGTTTTCAAATAGACGAAGCTTTCCTTTTTTACCTTTAATCTGCAAGGCGGAAACCTTTCCATTTTCCCACTTGATGTCTACGGTATAGTTTCCACGGGTTTTAAGTCCCTTAACTTCACCCTTTGACCAGGCTTTAGGTAGCGCAGGTAATAGATGGATATAACCATTGTGGCTCTGTATCAACATCTCGGCAATCCCGGCTGCGCCGCCGAAGTTTCCATCGATCTGAAAAGGCGGATGCGCACAGAACAAATTAGGGTAGGTACCTGCCCCGACTCCCTGATAGGTTGTTTCATTGGTAAAAGCGGGCTTAAGCAACTGCCTTAGAATTTCGAGTGCATGATCACCATCCTGTAATCTCGCCCAAAATAATATTTTCCAGGCTCTAGACCAGCCGGTTCCTTCATCGCCACGTACAGCTAAAGTCTTACGTGCTGCGTCAGCCCATTCAGGTGTCGTCTGTGGCGAGATAAATGCCGCGGGATACAGACCATATAAATGTGATACATGTCGATGTTTAGGTTCAACTTCCTGATAGTCCTCGAGCCATTCCATTACGCGCCCCGATGGGCTAACAACTACAGGCGGAGGGACATCCTTCAGCTTCGCTTTCAAGGCGCCGGCAAAACTGTCGTTCGTCGTAAGGATAGAATCAGCTTTGATCACCGCCTGGTATAACTCCCGTACGATCTGGTTATCAATGGTAGGTCCCATCACAACCGCAGCAACTTTTCCATTGGCCATTCGGAAAGCATTTTCCGGCGACACCGACGGTGAAGTGACCCACCATCCTGTTTTAGGGTCCTGAACCAATGTATGATCGTAGAACTCTGCCGCTCCTTTGAGTATCGGATAAATCTCTTTGAGGTAATTTTTATCCCCGGTAAACAGATAATGTTCCCAGAGATGGTTACATAGCCAGCCTGAGGCCGTACTCGCTCCCCAGGAAGCCTGCTCACCCGGAGCGGAATACCCCCAGATATTCGTCATCATATAGACCACCCAACCCGGTGCGTTATAGTAAGCCTTTGCTGTCTGCTCGCCAGTTTTTGCAATCCGCTTTATCATTTCAATAAAAGGCTTATGATATTCGCTCAGGTTATTGACCTCCACGCCCCAATGATTCATCTGTGCATTGATATTGAGATGATAGTCACCATTCCAAGGTGTATTGATCTGATTAGCCCATAGTCCCTGTAGGTTTGGCGGGAGCGCTTTTGTATTTTTCGGAGCAGCACTTGAAATATTCAAATACCTTCCATACTGATAATAAATCGTGGCCAGATCAGGGTCCTGAACTGGATTTTTATAGAAATTGGCAATCCGTTCATTGGTAGGGATAGCGTTATTCGCCTTATTTCCAAACAAATTAAGATTTACCCGATTAAAGATTTCTTGATAGGCAGCAAGATGGTTTTTATATATTTTCTGTTCGTCAGCAGTTTTTGCGGCTGCAACAGCCGCTTTGACAACAGGTAAGGGGTCCTTTCCATAATAGGAAGTACTTGCTGAGAAATAGATCGTAAGACCGCCTTTTGCAGACAGCTCTAAGGTTTTATCCTTTTTGCTGATCTGCAGATTTTTACCTTTAATCTGAATTAATCCAACGAATTTCAGATTTTTACCTCCCTTTCCATCAGGCAAAAATCCCTCGATCAGAATCCCATCGTCCAACAAGGTGTAACGGTCAATATTTTCCTGGCGCTGGAATGATATGCCTAACTGCTGTACCTCATCGTTATGTTGGTTCAATTGGATAATACCTACATTATTGTCAAAAGAAGTATAATAACGACGTTGGAACTGTTGTCCGTTTATCTTGAATGAAGTTTGTGCAGAGGCCGTCGCTAAGTCGAGGGAACGCTTGTAACCTTCGATCGTTCCAGCAGGCAATTTATAATCGAGTATAAGGTTGCCGAATAGCTGATAACAGCCGTAGGGAACCGTTGCCCCATTACCAAAACCCGACCCCTTGCCTTTGGTCACAAAAGTTTCATTGACCAGTTTTTCGGCTTCATCATTTTTACCAGCTTTAAGCAGTGCCTGAATGGCTTCAACATTTTTGTAGGCTTCATAATTATTGGGATCTTCTGGACTGCCCGACCACATACTGATCTCGTTGAGCACGATTTTTTCCTGACTAGGATTTCCATCTGGCATCATGCCGATGAGTCCATTTCCCAATGGCAGAGTTTCTTCCCAAACCTTCGCGGGCTTATTATACCAAAGTACGAGTGGATTTTGTTGGGCAAAAAGCAAAGTGGTATGACATATACATACCACGATAAGCATTAAAAATTTATTTGCCATACAATTCAAGTTCCGCTATGGCCAATTCATTGCCGTCGATAAATTGTTTTGGTTCAAATTTGATAAACTTGGTTGCGCTGTTCGTATCAAAAAACACCTGTTGCAAAATTGGATTTGCCTTAATATTGGAAAACTCGCCCTCTTTAACAAGGGTCCATGTTTTTCCGTTGGTACTGGTTGATATTTTATAATGTGTTGGTGTCCCTATGTTCTTTCCATCCTGACGAGGAAGGAAGCCGATACCAGAAACAGGTTTGTCTGTAGCGACAACGATTACACCTTGATCGGCAACAGTCGCAAAAGTACCTGGTTTTCCGTCAGATATATAAGCATTATTATTGGATCTACCTGTCGAAATCTTAAATCCAGTAAGCTTTTTCACCTCTTTGGTATTAAATGCAAAAGGCTCGTTATACTCCTTGAACAATCCAAAATCACTGAGCGTAATCGCTACAGGAGCATAAACATGAAGACGTAATTTACTTGCAGTTTGAGGTTGCTCGAGTTTGATGAGGCGGTTTGCGCCGATACTTGTTGCTTTGGCCAAAGGCTTCCAGCTGTTATTTTCCCAACGTTCAATCGAAACACTATCGATACGTTGTCCCAACTTAATATTCTCTCTCAACTGAATAAGGTCGAACTTCGCTGGGGATTTTAATTTTATTTCCAATGTAGCCGATGTTTTGGAATCGTCTGTTGCCCAATAGCTATAGCGGTCGTTATCGGTAATAAATGAAGTACCATAGGATTTCGAATCACTATTACGGGTATTGGATGCCGTGATGGTCGCTCCTTTGGCTAAATTGGTACGGAAAGTTTCCTTCACTTTTTTTCCAAAAGCCTGCAGCGACTTCACATCATTCTCATGTAATGTACCAGAAGGCATCGGTGCTAAGCCAAGATTCATACATGCTCCCCTTCCCACTGATTTTAAATAGATCTCAAAAAGCTGATTGGGTGTTTTTACACGGCTATCTTGTTCTTCATGATAAAACCATCCCGGACGTTGTGGCACGTCACATTCAGCAGGTATCCAATATTTACCATTACGGTCGCCCGTTTCGGCATTGTGTGATTCTGTCGCTCCGGGTACAGCGACTTTTCCATTTAAGCCAATCGGCGTAAATGTTGCCCATGATGTTTCGGCAGCAAATCCTTTCTCATTACCCACCCAACGCATATCGGGACCGATATCTGAGAAAATAACGGCTTCAGGCTGTAATTTTCGTACAATAGGCCAAGTTTTCTCATGCCACTCATAGTAAGTTGTTCGATCGATGATACGCTTCCCTTCATGTCCGCCATAAAAGCCATCACCGCCATTTGCTCCGTCGTGCCATGACGTAAACAATGGGCCATAATTGCTCATCAGTTCGGTCAGCTGCTGTCTGTAGGCATCGGCATAGGCCGGTGTGCCGTAACGCTCATCGTGACGGTCCCAAGCAGAAAGATATACACCAAATTTCATCCCATTGCGATGGGTCGCTTGCATAAAATCTTTGACCATATCACCTTTCCCGTTTTCCCACGGTGAAGAAGCGATACTATAGGATGTTGTATTGGTTGGCCACAAACAGAATCCGTCATGGTGCTTTGCTACACTAATTAAACCCCTGAAACCACCTGCTGCAGCTGCCTTAGCAATTTGATTTGCATCAAAAGCCGAAGGATTAAACAATGAGGGCTGTGCATCCCCATAGCCCCACTCCTTATTTTGGAAAGTTGTCGGCGTATAATGAATCAAACAATACGTTTCCATCTCTTGCCACTTTAATTGACGCTCGGTTGGCAAGGCCCCGTAAGCTTTTAAAGTATCTGATTTGGCGACAGGCCCGCTGGAAAGTAAAATGGAGGATAACAAGATTGTCAACATAGTCTATATTTATGTGCTAGAAAATTAGGTTGTAAAGCCCTAAGATAAGAAGTTTTGCAAAATGCTGTATGTAACATTTGCGTACAAAACCGACCGATGCTCAGCTCCAATAGGATAAATCCCAGGTCAAATCGTATTTTTTGTTCAAATCAATCGATTGATTAAAATATGCAAAACATGAATGCTGTAATAATACTTGGCACTAGTAGAAAAATGTTCAGCACATGCGGCCCCGCCAGTTTGAACCCGCTCGCCAGTTTCAGAAATCGAAACTGTATTTTTTCTTAAATAATTGTTTGTCGACAAGGCTCGGGGGAGAAACTCTTCCAGCACCATAAATCCTTTGATCTCATTAGGCTTGGCATCATAGTCACTAAATATCTGAACAGTTTTAAAAGCTGAATTAGGATAACTTACAACGAGGCTATCTAGGTTCTTCGCTGAATTAAAATAGAACGTTTTTTAGGACCTGAGTTGCTCGTCGACGTAGCTGTACTCCCCTTTTAGCAAATCACCTATGTATTGATAAGTTCGACAATTTTCCCGCCCTCAAATAATAACTTCTGTCTGTCTGAAAATATAAGTTCCTTATTAAAACTCTTTTTTTCAAGTATCATCCGATTTCCGTTTACACGAACGTCCCAGTACACCTTATCCGTAAAAAAGGGGGCAAATCCGTTCGTGGTAGGTATCTCTAAAAATCCTCCTATAATGCGATCCAATTGTTTCCCACGATAACTCAATTTCATTTCGTTCACGTTAGACATAAATAATTCAGCGGTAGATGACTCTAGATACAAGATCGGAATTTGCATTGGTCTTTGTCAAAAGTTCCTTCCTCATCCTTTGAACAGGAAAAGCAAAGCACTAGGAATATAGTACAAGGCAAAAGCCATATTTTTTTCATAAAATGGGTTATTTCATTGCTAATTATACAAATATAAAAATTTCATCTCGTACCTTTACACATCATGAAACAAGATCAATCTAAAATCATACGTGAACAGGTCGATCGTTCAGCACTTCGCGAACATTCGACTCCTTTATACCTTACATCAAGTTTTATCTTCGACAGCGCTGAACAAGGTCGGGCGGTCTTTGCTGGCGAAGAGGATGCAATGATTTATTCCCGCTATGCTAATCCAAATACTTCAGAATTCATCAACAAAGTTTGTATTCTTGAAGGTGCAGAAGCAGGATTGTCTTTTGCGTCAGGTATGGCAGCAGTATTTGCCTCCTTTGCAGGAATTATCGAAAGTGGAGACCATATTGTCTCTTCACGTGCAATATTCGGTTCTACACATCAGCTCTTCACAGAACTATTCCCACGTTGGGGTGTGACCACGACTTATGTAGACGCCGCTAATCCCGAAGAATGGGAAAAAGCAATTCAGCCGAATACGAAAATCATCTTTTTAGAATCGCCATCCAACCCAGGTCTGGAATTGGTTGATTTGGAATGGTTGGGTAAATTCAAGGAGAAATATCCTCATATCATTCTGTCGATCGACAACTGCTTTGCCACACCTTATCTTCAGAAACCGATTCAATATGGATTTGACCTGGTTATCCATTCGGCGACCAAATATATGGATGGACAGGGTCGTGTTTTGGGCGGTATTGTTGTCGGAAAACAAGAGCTTATCGATAAATTGATGTTCTTTATCCGTCATACAGGCCCCGCATTATCGCCTTTCAATGCCTGGATCATATCAAAAAGTTTAGACACGTTGGGCATCCGTATGGATCGCCATTGTTCTAACGCATTGGCTTTGGCCGAGGCATTGGAAAATCATGCGGAAATTGAGGATGTAAAATATCCATTTTTACCAAGCCATCCACAATATGAGCTGGCCAAGAAACAAATGAAAGCTGGTGGCGGTATTGTAACCTTTGTTGTCAAAGGTGGTTTTGAGCGAGCAAAAGCCTTTGTAGATCATTTGGAAATGATTTTATATACCTCTAATTTAGGAGATTCAAGATCAATCGCAACGCATCCAGCTTCCACAACACACTCAAAATTGTCGGAAGATGAACGCTTGAACTTAGGCATCAAACCGGGTAGCATTCGGCTGTCTGTGGGTCTGGAAGATCAACAAGATATCATCAACGACATCTTGCAAGCATTAGAAAAAACAAAATAAAAATTCGCTTTGTTATAGTTAGCGAATATACATCAACTAAAAAAGCCTTTGCATAACATAAGCAAAGGCTTTTTAGATTATTCCAAAGTTATTCTTAATTCAAAGATGCGATCGCTGCCGCATAGTTTGGCTCGTCAGCAATTTCTGCAACTTGCTCTTCATACAACACTTTTCCAGTTTCATCCAATGTAATGACAACACGGCTCAACAAACCTGCCAACGGTCCATCGGCGATAGCCAGTTGATAAGCATCTGAAAAGTTTGAATCTTTATACTCCGATAATGTCACCACATTATTTAGACCTTCTGCTGCACAAAAACGACCTTGTGCAAAAGGTAGATCTTTCGATATACATAACACAACAGTATTATCTAACTGCGATGCTTCTTTATTAAATGCACGTACGGAAGCGGCACAAGTTCCGGTATCTAAACTAGGGAAAATATTTAATACAATTTTTTTTCCTTTGAAATCCGCTAGAGATTTATCGGAAAGATCGCCTGCAGTTAATTTAAAATCAGGAGCTTGCTCGCCAACCTGTGGTAAACTGCCTTTCGTGTTTACTGGATTGCCTTTAAAAGTGATTGTAGCCATATAATATGATCGTTTAATTTTTAGTATCCTTGCACTTAAAGGTACGAGCAAAAAAAATATTACACAACATTTATTAATTTTAGTCAAACATTTATTATGTTAGCATTGTATTTGAAAGAGGAATGTTAACCAAAAATAAACACTAGTATGAAGAAACTGCTATTTTCAATACTTTGTGCAAGTCCGTCACTCCTGTTTGCACAAGGATCTCAAGTGAATCTACAAAGTCCCAAAGCTGTGGGAATGGGGGGAGCAGGTTCTGCTTACTTTTTAGATGAGTCTTCCATTTTTTATAGTCCGGGTGCTTTAGCAAAAATGGACCATAACGCTATTTCAGTTGCCGGTAATGCCGTGATGTACAAATCTGCCTTTCAAGAGGTCGGCAGTACAGTTGTTTATCATACTAGAAATCAGATTTCAACTCCTTTTTCATTATTTGCTGCATTCGGCCCTAAAAACTCCTGGTGGAAAGCCGGTATTGGAGTATACACACCTTACGGTGGGGCCGTCGATTGGGGGAAAGATTGGGTAGGTAAATTCAGTTTGGTTAGCCTTTCGCTTCGTGCAATCTATATTCAGCCTACATTAAGTTTCAAACTGACTGAAAATTTTAGTGTCGGTGGCGGTTTTGTATACAACATTGGTACGGTAGACCTCGAGAATTCTGTTCCAGTATTTTACCCAGATGGTCACGCCGGATTGGCGACCCTAAAAGGAACCGGAACTGGTACGGGTTATAACGTTGGTATCCATTATAACCTAGAAGACGAATTCGCCATATCGGTAAGTTACCGTTCTAAAGTTGTCACTAAACTTAAAAATGGTGATGCAACTTTTGACGTGCCTGAATCGGTGGCTAGTAATTTCCCTGCAGGTAACAAATTCAGTGCTGAGCTACCGCTTCCTTCGACATTTGCCGCAGGCATCGCCTTCCCTATTTCGGAGAAATTGAAGATGGCTCTTGATGCAACGCTCATCAACTACGACATATATAAAGCCCTAGATTTCGATTACAAAGAAAACACACCTGTATTGCAAGATACCCATTCACCAAAAAAATACGATAAAGCAGGATCTATTAAAGCAGGATTGGAGTACATTGCTTCTGACTGCCTGCAATTGCGTATAGGTGGCGGTGTGATAGCGACACCGGTACAACAGAGCGCCTATGTCTATCCTGAGACACCCGATAACACGAGATATTTGATATCTGGAGGTTTTACGGTAAAACCATCACCAAAAATTGACGTCACAGGTTCGTTTGCTTACCAACGCATTGTGGCTCGTCCGTCAACTAATGTGGAGAGCCATCTTTCAGGTACATATGTGACAAATATTTTTGCTCCCGGTATTGGTGTAAGCTATAAATGGTAATTAACAGCCAAATTTGACTAAGATGAAAAAAAACAAACTTTATATAGCTGCGGCGTTAGCACTTTTTGCGATCGCCTCATGTAAACCTACATTGGACGAATATACGCCTTCGGCAGGATCGCTTAATTTTTCAAAATATGTTGCCATCGGAAATTCATTGACAGCAGGTTATGCAGATGGAGGACTCTACTTAGAGGGCCAAAAGGTGGCTTACCCCAATTTAATTGCAGAGCAATTAAAACAAGTGGGTGGTGGTGAGTTCAAATCGCCATTTTTCAGTGAAGATCAAGCCAATGGTTCTGGTTATATTACACTTACAGCGCTCGTCAATGGCCAGCCAGTAACGGCACAGGTAACGGATAAATTGGCCTACCGTTCTGCTTCACCAAAATTATTGACAAAATATACCGACCCGATTAACAACCTTGGCGTACCGGGCATGCGTATGGACCTTTCTAGAGTAGCAGGTATGGGTTCGTCCGCCGGAAACATGTATTTTGAGCGCTTGCTGCCCGATGCAGATGCAATGAAAACGTACTTCACTTATTCCACGACTCAAAACCACACCTTCTTTAGTTTTGCGCTTGGAAATAATGATGCGCTCGGCTGGGCGACTAACGGTGGTGTTGTAGATGGACCGACAACTGTGTTGACAGAAACGGCTCAGTTTACTGCGATTCTCAATGGCTATGTACAGGCACTGACTGAGGGGGATAGAAAAGGAGTACTAGCAACAATTCCAGATGTAACAGCAACACCCTATTTTACAACGGTAACCCGTGCTGCTTTATTGGCTGCTGTGAATGCAACAAATCCGCCGACACCGGTAACAAATATCTACATAGCAACCAAGTCAGGTCCCCGTGCTGCTACTGATCAAGATTATTTTTTGCTCCCTTTCTCTTCAACAGGATTATTGGGGAAACCAAATGCGGCACAAATTCCGTACGGCTTACACCCGCTGAACCCCGTGGAAGACAAATACGTGCTTGATGTAAGCGAAACAGCAACGGTCGTACAACGTATCAACGAGTATAATGCTGCTATCAAAGCTGCTGCAAATTCAAAAGGTCTAGCTTTAGCTGATGTGCATGAATTCTTGAATAATGTAAAAGGAGGTGTTCGTATCAACGGACTAGCGGTGAGTGCAAAATACATTACCGGAAATGCATTCTCTTTAGATGGTATTCACTTAACACCAATTGGAAACGCCCTAATGGCGAACATCTTTATCAGCGCCATCAATTCTAAATATGGCTCAAAGATTCCACAGGTTGATGTAGCGAAATATCGCGGTGTCAAACTACCCGATACCGTCACAAAATAAACAGTGATCAACATACTGACAAAAGGCAGACAAATAATCGTCTGCCTTTTTTGTATATTTCCTCTATAAATAAGTTCCTCAATAGGCAGAGGAGAGATCGATAAATTACTTTTATATACTACGCAATTATATTGCATATAAAAGGTAATTTATCTAAGTTTGTTTAGTATAGATTGAACAGAAAAAAACTCGTTTCACGTTCCACAGCCTAAACGAGCAAAAAAAGAATAAAATAAGATGAAAATCAAATTAAACCGTGTCAACCAAGCTGTGCATTTCGAAGCCAGCAGTGAATTATCCCCTGTCAAAGTCAACATCGATGGCTCGGAAGCTATCGGCGGCGAAGGAAAAGGTGTTCGTCCAATGGAATTGGTTTTAATGGCACTGGGTTCTTGTAGCGTCTTTGACCTCCATAGCATACTGGTAAAACAACGCCAGCAAATTGACGATATCCAGGTCGAAGTGGAAGGGAAACGACGCGAAGAAATCCCGCAGGTATTTACAGATATCCACATCAATTTTTTCCTAAAAGGCGAAATTGATGAGCTAAAAGCAGCTAAAGCGGCTGAACTGGCCGTTAAAAAATATTGCTCAGTACATGATATGCTTGCCGCTGGCGGTATTAATATCACGTATTCACTGAAAATAAACTAAGAAATACTTTCCTTGCATCTGATAATCCTCCACATCGCATGTGGAGGATTATTGTTTTTGATCCATGCGGTATTTATTCTCTTTTACAGGCGTATGGAGAATATAACCAAGGAAATAGAATCTGCAGCAGGATTTGACTTTGCCAAAATTAACCGAATTACAAGCGGTTCTGCTCTTCTGTTCTTGTGGGCTGATTGCTGCTCTTGACTTTCTGGTTTCCAAAATGATACCGCAGCGTTAGATTCACCTTTCTAGTATCGCGGTAATCTTTATAAAAGTTGTTTTGGTCACCATATTTGGATGATATCGTCATTTTTTCTGTTTTGAAAATGTCCATAAATGAGAGATTCACTTCAAATTTCTTTTTAAAGAATTTTCGATTTGTCATCACATAGGTACTTGAATACCCTGTAATATGAAATGGCCCCTGTATCGTGGGTGATGTAAATGTATTAACCAGTTCAAGGTTCCAACCGGCATCCTTATTCAGCACATAGTTGGTGCTTACGTTTCCGTTGCCGATATACACATCATTCTTGTGCAATACGTCATCAGTACCCATAAAGTAATTCTGGTTATACATCCCCTCTAGCTGCAGATTCAATCCCCAGCGCCCGGTCAGCTGAAAACTCTTTCCTAAGTCTATCCCTGCCCCTTGTCCTTTCTTGATATTGGTATATTGGAAAATAAGTTGGTGATTGTTGTTATCTTGGCGGGAAATTTCCATATTCGGCCACTTCTCAAATCGGTAGAATAAATCGATATTCCAGTTGTTTTTTGTCCAGGTCAGATTCAGGTTATGAACGATCGTCGCCCTTAAACGTGGATCTCCCTGAAAATAGGAAAAGCGATTATAGTAGGACTTAGCCGGATTAAGCCAGGAGTATGCTGGGCGACTAATACGCTTTCCATAGGAAAAACCAAACTGCTGATCGTCAGTCAAGGCATATTGCATGTAAAATGTCGGAAAGAGCACAAAATAATCACGCTTATTGATATCAGCTGGTTCGGATACAATACCTTCCAAATCGGTATATTCTCCCCTTAGACCTGCTTTCCAGCTCCATTTTTTCCAGGCATAGTCCAATGAGCCATACAAAGCCGCACTACGTTCTTTGTAATCAAACACACTACTTTTATCAGGCCTTTGCTTGAGCTCTCCTGATTCATCATCAAAGAAAGCAAGGGTACTCCTCGTTTTCACATCGCTAAATTTTCCACCAAACTCCAGCCCCAGCATCTTTATTTTTCCGGCGAAATCTATCTGTGAAGAAAAAAGCCGATTTTTATTTCCATTATTACTGATAAATCGGGTATCTGTCGGTTCCTCCTCCTTAAATCGCAGTGCCGTCAGCACGTCTTGATCATTTGTCGAATGATTGTCAGTGAAGTAGGATGACCAATTTATGCTCCACCTGGAATTAAGCTTCTTTGTTACCTGAAGGTAGAGGTTATTCGTTTTTGTCGATCGTTGATGATCATTAGTGGTAAAATAACTAGACTCCTGTACATGATTTTTATCGTATATAATGGTGGGCACTTCATAAATACCATAGGTTTTCGGTCCGTAATATCCATTTAGTCCAGCATTAACCGTCCAGGTTGTATCGGGTGTATAGTCTATCGAAAACACATAGCTGTTCTGACTGTTATTGGTATCAAATCGATCCATGACACCTTCCCATGAGGTTTGCTCATTCGGATAATAAACATAATTCGTTTCATAGCGTGCGTAAGTCCCTCGTCCGAAATTATAAGTACCTCGAAGATTGAATTTTTCATTTTTATAATACTGGGTCAGTCCAAACAGTTGCTTCCAGGTACTGCTTTTTTCGGCCAATGCAACCACCGTGCCTCTATAGCCATATAGGCTGGATTTGGAAAGTTTAATATTGATAATCGTGCTTCCCTCAGCTTCATATTTTGCAGGTGGATTGGTAATAACCTCTATCGATTGCACGTCGCTACCTGCTGTATTCTCCAGATAGATTTTCAGTTCGTCCCCCGTGAGCATTACTTTTCGATCATTAATGAGGACAACAATATTTTTGTTCCCCCGGACCATTAAATCCGCACCATTCACCATCACCAATGGCGTACGCTTCAAAATATCCCAGCTATTGAGTGCTGAAAGATTGGAATTCTGAACGTTGAACTCTAAGCGATCCAACTTGCGGATCAATCGGGGAGCTCGACCCACGACCTGTGCTTCTTCGAGTACCTTTGCTTCGGGAAGGAGCTCAAGTAACAAAGGGCGTGAAATGGTATCGCTGCGAAAAAAAAGTTCCTGAGACTTGAAGTTCAGATAGGTTGTCCGTAGATAGTATCCACTCGGATGATCCAGCGTAACTACAAATTTTCCAAAATGGTCAGTCTTCACTTCACGGATCTCTTGATAGTTGCTATCCAATAGCATAACGGTCGCACCCGCCAGCACAATTTTGTTTGCATCCTGTACTTGTCCCCCGATTTGTTTAGTCTGCGCCGAAAGCAACAGGGGGAAAGTCAGAAAAAATAGGATCAATTTCATGTACAAATAATTAGTCTTTTAATTCTAGTATAGCTTATCCGCATTATTCTATTTGACAATCGCGGCCATTTCATACTGATATGCTATGCTTCAAAAGTGTCTATAGTGACGGCAAATAATGGTTAATAAAGGGTTAATACTGGGTTAAGGTATATTATCTTAGCCCTCAGCAGTTATATTTGTATATGGAATTGAAGCCCAAAAGTTATATCGTTCTCTTTACATTATTTTTTGCCGTTCTTATCGGCATACAGAGCTATCAATTACACAACACCTATCAGCTCAAACAACGCGATATTTTTACCACGGTGAAAAATAAGCTGAGCAAGCTCCATGAAAATGATAGGCTTTTTGATGATGATTTAATGAGCAAAGACATTGCAAGAGATTACTACATCAAATTGGTTAAACATGAGATAACGGCCGAAAAACTAAAAGAGCTATACCGCACAAACGCCCATAAAACATCCCAAAAGCTTACACGATACGTCGACAGCTTATTTAAACCCTTGGGAATGGATGTTATCCTGAAAAAGGAAATTTTGGGTATCTACTTTAAGAACCTAGAAAAACAGATTGCGGCTGGTCCAATCACGGTTTACATAACGAATGGGACATTTCGTCAGCCTGTAGAACTCTCTTCAAGCGAGTGGATAACAGAAAAAACGGAAACACAGAAAGTCAAAGACAGTATCCAAAGCAGGGAGATCTTGTACACCTTTTTTGTTCACCGGAAGACTTCCTTTGAGGTGACAAATCTCAACTGGATATTGTTCAGGGAACTCACTTCGCTTCTACTGAGCACCCTATTTATTCTGGCCGCTTTTCTTTGGCTTTTTTATAGAACCATTCAGAATCTCAGAAAACAGCAGAAACAGATCACTGTACTGCACGATGTCGTCGACAATATTTCACATGAACTCAAAACACCTATTGCAACCCTGAAAATTGCTGCTAAAACACTTCGGAAATCAACAGACGAAAGCATTATAACCGTCATTGAACGACAAGTAAATCGCTTGGAACAAACCCTTGATCCACTTAACGAAAATCTTCAAACTATTGATCAGCCTCCTGTTAAAAGCACAGAACTACAAGCTATTTTCGACGATTTTCAACTGACCAACTCCGCTATTGCATTCCAATTAAGTCTCTTGCCTGACGGCAAACTATGCCTGAGCCCAAATGATGCGACAACACTATTTCAGAACCTGATGAACAATGCCGTAAAATATGGTGCAACTTGGATTAATATCTCTTTTGAGGATCAGAAAGGCAAACTCTCGGTTTATATACAGGATAACGGTTACGGCATGGAGGAGTCCGAGCTACCCTATATTTTCGACAAGTTTTACCGCATACAAAAAGACAATGTTCACGACACCAAAGGCCTGGGAATAGGTCTTTTCCTTGTAAAAAAAATCGTCGATCGTTATCACGGACAACTTACTGTAACCAGCGAACCCAATGTCGGGACTACGTTTAAAATCCAGCTGCCGCATGCGCTTGTCCCATCATCGGAAATATGACCAAAAACAAGGATAAGCTGTGAAAAGACAATAGACGGCCATAGACTAAAGTATTTATATTAACTCAACTACTGAAAACAAAAATGAATAAAATATTACTCGTTGAAGACGATCCCGATTTTGGTTTTATGCTCAAGCAATACCTTGAGCTATCCACATTTAACATAGACTGGATAGCGCAGCCCAATGATCTTACGGAAAATTTCCAGCAGCTAGCCGATTACGATCTGGTTATACTGGATGTTATGCTTCCTCAAATTAGTGGTTTTAGCCTGGCTAAAGAAATCAACGCCCTATACCCCACGTTGCCATTTATCTTTTTAACAGCCAAGGAGCAAAAAATAGATAAGCTCACGGGACTAAAAATCGGTGCCGATGATTATATCACCAAACCCTGTGATCCTGAAGAACTGTTACTTCGCATACAGAATATATTAAAGCGAAATCAGAAAAATAGTACCCCAAAATCGATTGCCATAGGTACGTATATTTTCTATCCCGAACAGTTATTATTAAGCCATGCTTCGAAACAATATAAGCTTACTGAACGTGAATCGCAACTTCTCCTATTTCTGTCGCAACACAATGGTCAACTTGTCACACGCGAAGAAATCCTTGAAAAGGTATGGGGAAACGCAGATTTCTTTACCGGAAGGAGTATGGATGTCTTTATTACCCGAATCCGAAAATACTTAAGCCTAGATCCCAAGCTTAGTATCAGTTCACATAGAGCAGTCGGATTTACGATTCAATTTTAAGGATTATCCGGCAATCTCTTCTTTCCGCTTGTTCCATAATTTCTCTGCCCAACGGCCGACAAACCAAAAGGACACGGCCAAAATTAAAAAGAACACTGCTCTATTGATATTATCCCAGAGATACTCGACATAGCGGGTATAGATATTGAGCACTAAAAATACAAAGCCTACTTCTCTGCTGACGTTATCTTTCGCTTTTAAGCCGTAGACAACCAGGAATACCGACACGGCAGTGGATAAAATACCCCAGTAGAACATATGGTATTGACGTACAGTCGTCCATTCATAGAAATCAGCATAATTTCCAAAAATAGAAAGGGTCCACAAGGATACCATCAGATAGATCAATCCCACAATATAACTGATGGGCTGAAAGATTTGTAGCCTTTCAAACCTGGGTTGAACCCAAACAGCCAACGCGGTTATCAGTGCCCCAAAAATGGTAAAACGCAGCGGATAGTTCATCCCCCAAAACTTAAATCCCCAATTGCTATGGTAGGCGGTCTCGGTCGCAAACCATACGCCCAAGGCCAAAAGCATAAACGTCCAAATCAGCTTACTCTCGAGCTTGACGGCAAGAAAGCCATAAATCGCCACGGAGAGTAAAAATAACAGGGAATAGTGCATCGTATCTTTATCCAATACTTTACCCATAAACCCGATACAGGCCGCAGTTCCGAAAACTCCAATCAGCATCATGGTTTCCGTGGATAGATTTTTATAAGGATAGCGTTTCTTATACCGAAAACCCAGCGTATAGAATAATACAGCCACGGCAGCGAAAAAGAAGCAAAATAGGATATTAGGTGCTTCGTAGAGTGTATCCACAAAGGCCAAGAATGATGCATCTGTAAACAACGAAAAGACAGCGAAGACCAGAGATGCCAAGGCAATCCAAAAGGCATATCTAGCCAGTTGTCCCCAATCAAAACTTTTCACGTCTAAACTATCCATCAGCTCGTTCGCTTTTTGCTCATCTAATAAGTTCTCTTTCTTCCAAAATTGGACAATATCGTCGATCGATTGTTTCTCTTGTTTGCTGACGTCGTATTTTCGCATAAATTTAGATTTACTGTGCAAGGTACATTATTTTTTTAAATCACTTGTATATCACATTTTGTTCCAAAAGTCAGAAAGGCTCGCATAATTCCTTTAAAATCTGTAATTTTGCATGTTTTGCATTTAATCCCTCACACGGGACCTTAAGGAGTTTTCATGGCAGTAAAAAGAAGCCCAGATTTGGGCGAACAAAGTGAAGTTCAGGTATTTGGAGCGCGTGCGCATAATCTAAAAAATATAGATGTTTCTTTTCCGAGAAATGAATTGGTTGTTATCACAGGTTTAAGTGGCAGCGGAAAGTCTTCCTTGGCTTTTGACACCATTTATGCCGAAGGACAACGTCGGTATATGGAGACATTCAGTGCCTACAGCCGTCAGTTTTTGGGAGGCATGGAACGTCCGGATGTGGACAAGATATCGGGCTTAAGTCCAGTGATCTCCATTGAACAGAAAACCACCAGCAAAAACCCGAGGTCCACTGTTGGAACCATTACTGAGGTGTATGACTTTATGCGTCTACTATTTGCCCGAGCAGGAGAAGCTTTCTCCTATGTGACCGGGAAGAAAATGGAGCGTATGTCGGACGATCAGGTTATCGAACGGATTTTGACTGAGTTTGAAGGACAGGCCCTGAACATCCTGGCACCAGTGGTTAAGGGGCGTAAAGGCCACTACCGTGAGTTGTTTGAACAAATCCGTAAGCAAGGCTATGTGAAGGTACGTGTGGATGGAGAAATATTGGACCTTGTTCCAAAAATGCAGGTTGACCGCTACAAAATACACGATATTGAAATCGTCGTAGATCGTCTGAAAGTAGAGCGTGAAGATAAAAAGCGCTTACAGACTTCAGTGATGCAGGCGATGAAAACAGCGAAAGGTATCATCAAGGTCTCCACGAAAGATAATCAGGAGCAATTCTATAGCCGTTATCTCATGGATGCCGAATCGGGCATCTCTTATGATGAGCCACAGCCAAATACCTTCTCATTCAATTCCCCATACGGTGCTTGTCCTACATGTGATGGTTTGGGCTATATTTTTGAAATTGATAAGAATGCCGTTATTCCGGATAAAAAACTAAGTATTCAAAAAGGTGGTTTGGCCCCTTTGGGACCTACCCGGGAAAATTGGACTTCGGAAGTATTGAAAGCTGTCGCAAAAAAATTAGATTTTACGATTACAACACCGCTTGAAAAACTAACTGAAGAACAGATTGATCAGCTTTTATTTGGCAATAAGGAAGAGCCTATCGTTGTCACGGTATCTTATGGAAGTTATGGCACACGTGAATATCGTGTTGAATTTGAAGGAATCTTTAAGATGCTGGAAGAGTTTTCGGGAAAATCATCGGATGAGGCGCCTTCTTTAGATGACTTCAGAACAAAAGTGACCTGTCCAACCTGTGCGGGAGCGCGTCTGAAAAAAGAGTCTTTACATTTTAAAATTGCGGATAAAAACATCCATGAGCTCTCAACGATGGACATTACATCCATCAAAGAATGGTTTGATCAGGTAGAAAGCAAACTTGATGAACGCCAGCTCATTATTGCAACGGAGATATTAAAGGAAATCCGCGCACGTTTAGGCTTCCTGCTGGATGTCGGCCTAAATTACTTGACCTTGGACCGTACAGCTAAAACACTTTCGGGTGGTGAAGCACAGCGGATCCGTTTGGCCACACAGATTGGTTCCCAACTGGTGAATGTACTTTATATTCTGGATGAACCGAGTATTGGGCTCCATCAGCGGGATAACGAACGTTTGATCAATGCGCTTAAAAACCTACGCGATATTGGCAATTCGGTCCTTGTTGTGGAACATGACAAAGACATGATCCTACATGCCGACCATGTTATCGACATGGGACCTGCTGCAGGCGTTCATGGTGGGACTGTGGTTGCCGAAGGTACACCAACAGAAATCCTAAAATCGAACTCTTTAACAGCAGCTTACCTCAACGGGACAAAAGAGGTTAAGATTCCCGAGAAACGCCGTGAGGGCAATGGAAAAACATTGTCATTACATGGAGCAACCGGACATAACTTAAAAAATCTGTCTGTCTCTTTTCCATTAGGAAAACTCATTGTTGTATCGGGTGTTTCAGGTTCGGGTAAATCAAGCCTAATCACAGGTACTTTATACCCGATTTTGAATAAACATTTTTTCAGAGCCAAAGCAATTCCACTTCCTTTCAAAAAAATTGAAGGGTTAGAACATATTGACAAAGTCATCGAGATCGACCAAAGTCCTATCGGCCGTACACCACGGTCCAACCCTTCGACCTATACCGGTGTATTTTCGGATATCAGAACCTTGTTTGTTCAACTTCCAGAAGCTAAGATCAGAGGCTATAAGCCAGGAAGATTTTCCTTTAACGTCAAAGGTGGTCGTTGTGAAACCTGTCAGGGAGCCGGGCTGAAAGTCATCGAAATGAATTTCCTTCCCGATGTACAGGTTCCTTGTGAAACATGTCACGGAAAACGCTACAACCGAGAAACTTTAGAGGTACGCTACAAAGGAAAATCCATTTCCGATGTACTTGATATGAGCATCAACGATGCTGTGGATTTCTTCGAAAATGTACCGAGTATTTACCGAAAGATCAAAACACTGCAGGATGTAGGTTTGGGTTATATCACCTTAGGACAGTCCTCCACAACCTTATCGGGAGGTGAGGCACAACGGGTAAAATTGGCTACTGAACTTTCTAAAAAAGACACTGGAAATACATTCTATATCCTTGATGAACCGACAACAGGTCTTCACTTTGAAGATGTCAATGTCCTTATGGGCGTTATCAATCGTCTGGTCGAGCGCGGGAATACCATTTTGATTATTGAGCATAACCTTGATGTCGTTAAATCGGCCGATTGGGTCATTGATATCGGTCCCGAAGGTGGCAAAGACGGCGGGCAGGTTCTATTTGAAGGAACACCTGAAAACTTAATTAAAAATAATAAAAGCGAAACAGCACGTTTCTTAAAATTGGAAATGTAATGCCTTTGAAACGGCAGCCGCGAAGTATTATGTTTCACGGCTGCTGTTTGCCCGGGATGGCTCGGTTATTGCGCAGGAATGTTTTCCAACTCCTTGGGCTTTGTCTTACAGGGGCAATAGATATCGAACACTGACGTTGACGGCCGAGGAATAGGACACAACTATTTATCAATGCCATCCATTTTCATTTGTATAAATGAACACATTAAAGGTTTTTGCTTTTAAAGAACATACGGAATGTCCAGTTGATTTTCATCAGTGTTTATACGCTGTAAATATGGATATTTCTTAACTTTGTATTATATGTCGGATATTATTCAATTACTTCCAGATAATGTTGCTAATCAGATTGCGGCGGGAGAAGTGGTGCAGCGACCAGCGTCTGCCATTAAAGAATTGATTGAGAATGCTATTGATGCTGGAGCTGACAAAATAAAACTTATTGTTAAAGATGCAGGCAAGTCATTGATCCAGGTCATTGACAATGGCTGTGGCATGAGCGTAACTGATGCTCGTCTTTGTTTTGAACGTCACGCAACATCGAAAATTCGTAAGGCTGAAGACTTATTCGCTATCCGTACGATGGGTTTCCGTGGTGAAGCAATGGCATCCATTGCTGCGATTGCACAGATAGAGCTCAAAACACGCCGCATTGAAGATGAACTGGGTACAGTTGTTGAGATAGAGGGATCAAAAGTTGTCAACCAATACCCGGAAGCTGTTGCTGCCGGAACAAATATTTTAGTTAAAAATCTTTTTTACAATATTCCTGCACGGCGGAACTTCCTAAAGAGCAACTCGGTAGAAATGCGTCATATCATTGATGAATTTCAACGTATTGCTTTATCGAACCCACAGATTTTCCTAACCTTACATAGCGACGGAAATGAGATCTACCATTTGCCGGCAGAGACACTAAAACAACGTATTGTCCATATTTTCGGGAACAATTACAATCAGCGACTTGTCCCTGTGGAAGAAGATACGTCGATCATCAAGGTAGAAGGTTTTGTTGGGAAACCTGAATTTGCAAAAAAAACACGTGGTGAACAGTTTTTCTTTGTCAACAAACGCTTTGTACGTGATCCATACCTGCACCATGCAGTCATGAATGCTTATGAAGATATTTTACAGGCCGAAACATTCCCTTTCTATGTATTATTTATCGACATAGATCCTGCACGCATCGATATCAACGTACACCCTACCAAGACCGAAATTAAGTATGAAGACGATAAGGCTATTTACGCCATTATCCGTTCAGCCGTAAAAAGATCGTTGGGACGGTACAATATCATGCCATCTTTGGATTTTGAACAGGAAACAAGCTTCACCAATCTTATTACAAAAAAGGCATTGGATGAAATTATCGTTCCAACGGTAACTTTTAATCCAGACTTCAATCCATTTGATACAGACAAATCGAAATCCAATTCGAGCTACACCCGTTCAGAAAGCTACGCTGAAGGACTTAACAAGAAAACAGGTGGCATACCTAGCAATTGGGATTCCCTGTACCAAATCGTCGAAGAGGAGGAATCTGTTCAGCTGCCATTGCATGCGGAGCCGGAATTGCATACGGATAGCTCACAGGTCATTCAGGTGGAGGATAAGTCATCCTCAAAGCTCTTTTTTCAGCTCCATAATAAATATATTGTCTCTCAGATTCACTCTGGATTTATTCTAATTGATCAACAGGCTGCACATGAACGTATTCTCTTTGAGCAATTTCTTGCGCAACTGGACCAACATAAAGGGCTGAGTCAGCAAAGTTTGTTTCCACAGACTTTGGACCTAAATGCTGCAGATAATGAATTAATGAAAGATCTCCTGGAAGACATCAATGGCTTAGGCTTTCAAATTCGTGAATTTGGAAAAAATTCCTATATTATTGACGGAATTCCTGCAGACTTAGGGACAGGGTTCGACGAAATAAAGATGATTGAGAAAATATTGGAGGATTACAAAAACAATCAATCTGAGTATAAGCTCGCTAAGCGCGAAAATCTTGCAAAAAGCCTTGCCCGTAATGCGGCCATTAAACCTGGTACCGCGTTGGACAATACAGCAATGGCAGAGCTTGTGGACAGACTATTTGCCTGTCACTCACCCAATATCTCCATCTATGGCAACCCTGTGATTGTAACATTTACACTGCAAGAGTTAGCGGAAAAATTTGGCAAAAATTAGAAGATAAAATATATGTTTCCACAACTGACACCTGTTATCAAGAATTTATTGATCATCAATATCATATTTTATATTGGATCACAACTTGTACCTGTAGCATATGATTATCTTGCGGTCTATTATCCGGACTCCCCTTATTTTAAAATTTGGCAGGTGATCACGCATATGTTTATGCACGACAAGAACAATATTAGCCATATCTTCTTCAATATGTTTTCCCTGGTCATGTTCGGTCCTATGATTGAGCAGGTCCTTGGTTCAAAACGTTTTTTAAATTTCTACCTGGTTTCGGGAATCGGTGCCTGGTTTCTTTATACAGCTGTAAATGGTATACAACTCTATAATTCGACAGGTTCTTTCGCTCCACTTCACGGCATAAGCGGAAACGAACTTATTGCCATGGCCAATACCGGAAATAATGAAGCACTAACCTACCTCATTCCGATGTTGGGGGCCTCAGGAGCCATTTATGGTGTTCTATTAGCATTTGCCTACCTTTTTCCAAACATACCGCTTCAATTTTTGTTTATTCCTGTACCAGTCAAAGCAAAGTATATGATCGGTGGATTCATCCTCATCGAAATTTATATGAGTTTGTCTAGACCAGGGGATTCTGTGGCTCACCTGGCTCATGTCGGTGGTGCACTATTTGGCTATCTACTGCTTAAACTGTGGAAGATTAGAAAAGGAATTTATTAATATCGTGCGCAATGAATAACATCGGTTTAAAAGATTTTTGGAGACAAACCTATAAAACTGGATCGCCCGTACCTTTGGTGATCAGTATTCAGGTCTGTTTATTTGTCCTCATTTATTTTTTAGACCTGCTCTTCGAATTAAAAATTGTACCACAAAGCTTTTTGGAGCCTACGGTGCGTCTATTAAGTTTACCGAGTAATTTCTCAAGCTTTATTGCACAACCCTGGTCATTGGTTACATCGAATTTCGTTTACGTCAAGCTCTGGACCATACTTTTTGATAGTCTCTGGCTCTATTGGGTCGGTCAGATCTTCTTTACCTTCTTAAACAAACGGCAATTTCTATTTGTCTATATCGCCTCATGGCTGCTCGGCAGCGTGCTCTATATGGGCTTTGGGTCACTTATTCCCATGCCAAGTAACTTACAGCTTATGGGAGGTTCTCTTCCCCTGGCAGCGGTATTAGCCGCGATTGTGACTTTGGTTCCCAAGTACGAATTACGCTTTCTCCTTATTGGTACTGTTAAGCTAAAATTAGTGGCCATTGTTTATTTTGGGCTAGAATTTCTTGCCCTTACGATGACCAATCGACCTGCTGCCATCTCGTATTTTGCAGTTATACTTTTTGGAATGGGATTCACTTATGCGCTAAAATCGGGAATGGACTGGTCTACGATTTTTCAGAAAAAACAACAGAAGCCTGCAAAAATGAAAGTCGTTGTAGGTAACAATATTCCGACAAATCGGAAACATCGTTATGACTTACCCAATCAGGACGAAATCGATGCTATCTTAGATAAAATTTCTGTTTCTGGCTACGACAGTCTAACGAACCATGAAAAAGAAACGCTCTTTAGGGCAAGCAATAGTGGTGACAAGGTTGATGGATAAAAGGACATTTTTAAGAAGAAAACTGGGCTTTATAAGTAAAACAATGTTCCTGGCAAATATGCTTGCGATCGTTGCATTGCTTATGAGCTATTCGGCGACCTTCATTAATCCTAAATCTTTTTGGCCCATTGCATTTATGGGCCTGGGCTACCTTCCAATTCTCCTTATCAATATTGGATTTATCTTTTACTGGCTACTCCGCAAACGAAAAATTGCACTTTATTCACTCGTTACAATCCTCATTGGATGGCCTTTTTTAACTAAACATTGGAACATTCGCAAAGAGAATGCCCCTGTATCCTCCGAGACACGTACCCTTCGCATCATGACCTTCAATGCTCATTTGTTCAAAAAAGTAAACGATGAGAAAAAAAACTTTAAAGCCGACGTTGTCCGAATTATTGACAGCATATCTCCCGATGTGATCTGCTTTCAGGAATATATTAGCAAGATTAAAGGAAAACATGTGTTCTCAGAGGAATTCAAAGATAAACTGGGCTATGATTATTTTTTCTTTGAGCCTAGTTCTAAAAACGATTACGAGGCGTATGGAATGGCTGTTCTTTCGCGTTTCCCGATCTATGATTCAGGGACCATCAGAGACAACGATTACGGAATCAACCGGATTAGTTATGTAGATATCAAAAAACAGGATACACTGATCCGCATTTACAATATACATTTACGTTCTTTTGCGCTTCAAAATGAAGACAAGGAATTTATCCAAAATCTGTCGAATAATAATGAATCGGATAATTCGAGGACACGTAAATTGAGCCGTAAACTTAAGAATGCCTTCGAGCTTCGTAGCGAACAGGCGCATTCGTTAAAGAAACACATGAATGAATGTCAATATCCTTATATTGCGGTAGGTGATTTCAATGATACGCCAATGAGCTACTCGGTCAATCTAATTGGAGACAGGCTGTATAATGCATTTAAGGAGAAAGGTAATGGCTGGGGAGTAACCCATCATGCCCTGCTTCCGATATTCCAGATCGATTATATTTTTGCCAGTCCGAAATTTCAGGTAATGAATTATCAGATTGTCAAACAGAAATTGTCGGATCATTATCCTGTATGGTCTGATCTTAGACTTAAACCTTAGGCATTTGATACCCCAACGTTTTAAGACCTATTTCAATAAATTTATCTCTTCGGTTTTTGATTTTGTAATACGCTTCACGACCAAAATAATACCGACCGACCAAGGCCTCGATATCGGATTGAATTAAATCATGTAAGTTTTTTGCTTCTTTGGCTGTGACCGCGATCCGCTTTTGGCTATTAAGATATGAAATGAATAGATCAAATTCTGTTGCTGGCAAGTGATAGCCACTAATAAAATTTTCGATAGAATATGCCGGCAGATGTTTCGTGAAACGATCATAAACAAACTCTTCGATCGCATTGGAATGAAATATCTCGCGGTACTTGGCACTGGTTTCATTGGTGTCAATCGGGATAGTCACGTCCGGAAGAATACCGCCACCACCGAAGACAAGCTTTCCTTTACTGGTTGTAAACATTTCCTTTTGACTGAATTCGGTATCCATTGTCCATAGATCGAAGCCTGTCATGTATTTTGCTGCATCAAAATTAGCGCGTGTGTATTTTCGCTGAATGCATCTTCCAAGAGGGGTATAATAGCGAGCGACAGTCAGATTGATTGCAGAACCGTCTGAAAAATCAAATTGCTCTTGCACCAAACCTTTGCCATAGGACCTGCGGCCGACAATCGTTGCCCGATCCAAATCCTGAAGAGCACCGCTCAAGATTTCGCTTGCTGATGCTGTGCTTTCATTGATCAGCACAATGACCCGGCCATCACCAAAATCGCCCGCCTTCTCAGAATAGAAATCCTGGCGTAGTTCATTCGCACCCTCGGTATACATCAACAGTCTCTTTTCTTTGAAAAATTGACCAGCCAGATCAATTGCCGTATGTACAAATCCGCCACCATTATTACGTAGGTCCAAAATAAGATCTTGAGCTCCGCTTTTTCGTAAGTCAAGGAGTGACTGCCGGAATTCATCTGCTGTCTTATGTCCAAATCTTCGAATTTTCACATAAGCTGTTTTCGGAGCGATCATATACGATGCATCTAAACTCGAAACATTTACCTGATCACGAATGACTTTTATTGGATTGCCCAATACTACTCCATTGCGTTGAATGGAGATCAATACAGCTGTCCCCTTCTTTCCGCGGATCAGTTTTTCAATTTCGGATTCCGCAACCTTTCTTCCGACAAGATCCTTATTTCCGATCTTTAAAATGCGGTCGCCAATACGCATACCTGCTTTTTCAGCGGGACCAGCTGCAACCATCCCAACAACAAGTAGCGTATCTTTCAGGCGAAAGTACTCTACTCCGATACCATCAAATGTTCCCTCAAGAGTTTCTTGCTTTGCTAGCACTTGATTGGGTTTCAAAAAGGTGGAAAAAGGATCCAGGCGGGAAACAACATGCTCAATGGCTTCATCCTGCACGGTGTCTATACTGACATTGTCGACGTAATTCTCGGAAATTAACTGAATGAGATATTGTAATTTATCGGAATTGCCATTGGAGCGCAAACTTGAAAAGGTGGTTTTCTGGTTACTTCCCTGCTCCTCGGCATAATTTTGTCCCAACAGCAAGCCGAGAAGCAATACTGCAGCATATGTAGCGGCTACAAAAATATTTCGTTTAATACTTTTCTGCATGGGAAATCTTCATGAATTACCGAAGATGAGACAAACTATTCAACAATTAATTACTTTATCAAAAATAGCAAGTTTATTCGGTTAAACGAGTTTTTGAACCCATATTTTTACATTAAAAACAAAAAATTCACGACCTTGTTTTGGCTAGCAAACAAAGCTGTCCATGATTAAAAGTCTTTATCAAAAATCATAACCAAACAGCTCGTAGGAGTGCCAAACATTTAATTTCAATAGATGACAATGATCGCTATAATTTAACTTGCAAATTCGCGTAAATTTATCTTAGTTTGAATTGAAAAAGATTCCACTTTATGCACGAAATCGAACCTTATTACAATTGGCGGGACTATTACATTGCCGCTGAAGATGAACAATCCCCATTTTATGGTACAGTCTACAGCGAATTCGATTTTGACAAACAGATCTATAATTTCCTTCTGCACCCACAATGGGACGAATTCGGTTCGCTTACCTTATATCTGAAAATACTATTTGTAGACTATGAAAAACAATACTGTATTATCGAACTGATTGGTGAATGGAATGATGCAATCTACAATGACATCATGTTGCTCAAGCGAGAGATTATCGATGTATTGATCAGTCAAGGGATCAAGTATTTTATTTTAATCGGAGAGAATGTACTGAATTTTCATGCTTCAGACGACTCTTACTACGAGGAATGGTTTCAGGATATCGAGGACGGATGGATTGCGGGTATTGGTTTCCGAGAGCATGTTATTGAAGAATTCCAACAGCAAAATATAGATTATTACATTAATTTCGGTGGTACATTGAACGTAATTCCCTGGCGGACGTTAAAACCGAAACAGGTTTTCCATCATGTGAATGATTCCTTGACAAAACGTCTTGGTTTTTAAAACCTGCTTATTGTGTCTTTATGCTTTAATCCTTGTTCTTTACTGTATTATCCTGTAACTTTGTGAGTGATGTATAATGTGCTTTGCACATATGCTTTTAATTTTTACGTTTTACTTATACTTACATACTATGTCATTCAGAATTGAAAAAGACACAATGGGTGAAGTTCAAGTACCTGCAGACAAATACTGGGGTGCACAAACAGAGCGTTCACGCAACAACTTTAAAATCGGACCGGCAGCTTCAATGCCACACGAAATCGTCGCAGGCTTTGCTTATTTGAAAAAAGCAGCTGCTTATGCTAACCACGAGTTGGGGGTATTACCTGTAGAGAAACGTGATGCGATCGCTACAGTATGTGATGAGATCTTGGCAGGTAAATTGGATGATCAATTTCCATTGGTTATTTGGCAAACGGGCTCGGGTACACAATCCAATATGAATGTGAACGAGGTTGTCGCAAACCGTGCACAAGTATTGGCTGGACATAAAATTGGTGAAGGTGAACCTGTATTAAAAGCAAATGATGATGTAAACAAATCACAATCATCTAACGATACTTTCCCTACAGGAATGCATATTGCGGCTTACAAAGCTGTTGCTGAAGTTACCATTCCAGGTGTAGAAAAATTGCGTGACACATTGGCGAAAAAAGCTGAGGAGTTTAAAAGCGTGGTTAAAATTGGCCGTACACACTTAATGGATGCTACCCCATTGACTTTAGGTCAAGAGATTTCAGGTTATGTTGCTCAATTGAACCATGGTCTGAAAGCTTTAAGAAATACACTTTCGCATTTGTCAGAACTTGCATTGGGTGGTACTGCTGTAGGTACAGGATTAAATACACCAAACGGATATGACGTTGTCGTTGCTAAATATATCGCTGAATTTACCGGCCTACCTTTCGTAACCGCTGAAAATAAATTTGAGGCATTGGCTGCTCACGACGCAATCGTTGAAACACACGGTGCATTGAAGCAATTGGCTGTTTCATTAAATAAAATTGCAAATGATATCCGTATGTTGGCTTCTGGCCCACGTTCAGGTATCGGTGAAATCTTGATCCCTGAGAACGAACCAGGATCATCGATTATGCCAGGTAAAGTTAATCCAACGCAATGTGAAGCATTGACAATGGTTGCGGCGCAAGTGATGGGTAATGATGTGGCTATTACAATTGGTGGAACGCAAGGTCACTATGAACTGAACGTGTTCAAACCATTGATGGCCGCAAACTTCTTACAGTCTGCTCGCCTATTGGGTGATGCTTGTGTTTCATTTGAAGAGCACTGTGCAGCTGGTATCGAACCGAACTACAAACGCATCAAAGAATTGGTAGACAACTCCTTGATGTTAGTAACGGCACTGAACACAAAAATTGGTTACTACAAATCAGCAGAAATCGCACAAACAGCACATAAAAATGGTACTACGCTTAAAGAAGAAGCCGTACGCTTAGGTTATGTGACTCCTGAAGATTTCGATGCCTGGGTAAAACCAGAAGATATGGTTGGAAGTTTAAAATAAGCTGTGACTTTTATTTCAATAAAAAACATACGAACAAAAACATACCTATTGGCACTTGCCATAGGTATGTTTTTCTTTTTTACTGCCTGCAAATTCAATTCGGATATGCAGAACGAAGGCGCACCCTTTTTACAGGGAGAATGGGTCCAAGACAGTATTCCAGGACAACAGCAGATGATGCAATATACCTTGACCGATTTCAAGTTTACCTGTGATTCTGTTTACGCGACCATGCACGTCAACAATAAGGTACAAACAATCCCGGATAGCTGTTACAAAAATGGATCCTGGACAGAACATGCAAAGGGTATTTATGTTTTGCGTGGAGACTCCATCATTGTCGATGGTATTTATACCAAAGAGAATGGCAAGCAGAAAATTTCAGGCTGCTATCTTTCCGGCCAGTATATCCCCCGCTTTAAAGTTGTTTATCATGCTGCGGATTCGGTGGTACTGGAAAGCAGATTAGATCAACGTCAGATCATCTTAAGAAAAACTAAAAATATTACTTGTGTCCCTCAAAAAAGGTATCAATAATTTTTAGTACAATCTATTTATTATCTTCGTACCATTATCGTACAACCTCAACCTTAAAATACAATGAACAAAGGAATTATCGCTTTGGCATTTGGCGGACTTGCCATCGGAATGACCGAATTCACGATGATGGGTATCTTGCCTGATATTGCCAAAGATCTTCATATCGAGATCCCTACTGCCGCGCACCTGATTGCACTATACGCACTGGGTGTTGTTGTAGGTGCCCCAACATTAGTCCTATTTACGGGAAAATATCCGCCAAAGAAGGTATTACTTTTTTTAATGTTGCTCTTCTTTATTTTCAACGGCCTATTTAGTATTGCTCCAGGTCAATTTTTGATCAGCCTCTCCCGTTTTATGGCGGGGCTTCCGCATGGTGCATTTTTTGGTGTTGGATCTGTTGTTGCTGCTCGGTTGGCACCAAAGGGAAAAGAAGCCCAGGCTATATCTATCATGTTCACAGGAATGACCATTGCCAATTTGGCTGGAGTACCGCTAGGAACCTACCTCGGCCATCATTATTCATGGCGTTTGACGTATGGTATCATTAGTGTATTGGGGTTAATCACTTTTGCAGCAATTTATGCTTGGATGCCAAAAATTGAAGCTTCCAAAGGGAATAACATCTTTAGCCAGCTCAACTTCTTCAACAAAAAAATTGCCTGGCTATTAATGGCTATTATCGCCATCGGTACCGGTGGACTTTTTGCATGGATCAGTTACATCGCACCTTTAGTGACCAATGTGTCGGGCATCGCTGCTGATCGCGTACCGTTGATTATGGTCCTGATCGGTGTTGGTATGTTTTTCGGGAATCTTATCGGCGGAAAATTGGCCGATACAATCTCCCCAACCAAAGCTGCGATCGCTAGTTTTTCCGCCATGGCGCTATGCCTTGTGATGGTTTACTTTATATCGCCATTGGGCTGGACAGCCTATCCTTTGGCATTTATTACTGGACTGGTATCCTTCACCATTGGTTCGCCGACACAACTGATGTTAATTCGCGCTTCAAAAGAAGCTGCAACATTGGCTGCGGCAGGTGGCCAGGCTGCCTTTAACCTGGGCAATACCTTAGGTGCATTTTTAGGTGGAATTCCAATAACCTGGGGTTTAGCTTATAACACACCTTCGCTTGTTGGCGTGGGCATGGCGAGCATTGGCGCACTCCTAACGCTGCTGTATTTGAAAGCCTACGACAGTAAAAGTCAATAAAAATAGCATAATCAAATGGCGCGAACCAGTTATATCAGTGTACTACGTATTGTTGCGATATTCCTCGTTATCTTGATTCATTCCTCTTCGGGCTACCTAAACAGCAATGAATTTGAGTCATTCGACTGGAGTTATGCCAATTGGATCAATAGCTTCTCGCGCTTTGCAGTACCCCTGTTTGTCATTATTTCAGGCGCTCTGCTGCTACAGAAAGACGAAAGCACGGGACAATTTTATCGGAAACGTCTGTTAAAAATTGTCCCGCCCTTTCTTTTTTGGACGATCGTCTATCTTCTCTATTATTTTATTCGGTACATTGATTTTGACTACATTGGTTTTCCACAAGTTATTAACATTGTGTTAATTCGCTTAAAATCAGGAACGAATGCACACCTTTGGTATCTATACATGATACTTGGGCTCTACCTTGCAGTTCCTTTCATACGCAAAATTGTTGGCAACTGCAGTAAAAGGGAACTTGAGATCTTTTTGGGATTGTGGTTTGCAGCGTTATTTTTTACGAATAAATGGTTCAATAGTTACCTACCTAATTTTGACCTGACCTTTTTCTCGGGGTATGCGGGTTACCTTGTCTTGGGGCATTATTTACGTAATTATCCAATCCAAATGGTCAAATTATCAAGTTTTACGTTTTTTCTGATCTGTTGTTTAATTACGGCTTCGGGGACATCGCATCTGAGTGTTTCTCGCGGAGAGTTTGACCCGACACTTTACAACTATCTTTCGCCAAATATCGCATTGAGTGCAGGCTTTTTATTCATCTTCGTGCAAGGCCTTAAACTCTCAGAACAGCTCAACCCCTTCTGGGAATTTATCGACATTCACAGCTTTGGCATTTACTTATGCCATATTTTATTGCTGAATTATATTCATCCTTTGCTTCCATTATCCACTTTGTGGAAAATCCCGGCAGCAACAGTGATCACCCTGTTGGCGAGTGCCTTACTGACGTATCTTCTCCGAAAAGTTCCCTACGGTAAATACGTCAGCGGCTAATTCTTTCATCGGAGCTTCGTTTTACAGTTTCTCTCCTTCGACCTTATTGTACACATAGAGATGTGCATTGGGACCATCGATCGCATGGCCTTCCTGATCCAGTCCAATCAGCTTATTTTCGCCGACCTTCAATTTCATATTTGTCTCCTTCCCTGTGAGATGAACAACGGATCCGTTGTCATGCCACATGACTTTGCCAGTATCTTCAACCTTGGTATTTTTATTAATATATTCACTGACGATGGCAAAGGTATTATCATTCTTTAAGGTGATATTGGTTTTGATACCTTCACAATCTGCACAGGGAATAGTAGCTTCATAGGTACCAGCCCAATCCAGTGAGTTTTGCGATGTATGGGCAGTATCTACTGCCGCAGTCTCATGTACTGAAGAATCTGCTGTAGCATGCGGACTCTCTTTTGAAGTTTGATTGCATGCACTTAGCGAAACGGCTGCTAAGCAAAGAAATAATACGGATAATTTCATATCTATTGTTTTTTGATGTACGACACCGTATAGCAAGCAATTTCAGCGCCAAGAAAAATCAGGCGCCCATGCTGATGCTATGAAATAAAAAAGGCTTCTTGAAGAAGCCTTTTTTATTGTAAATAACCGGATTGTTTACAGTTCAAATAATCTATTGGCTACCGCAAGGGCGATAGTGCATAAAATCCTATTCAGATTAGAATGGTAGATCATCATCATCTGATGAACCAGCCAAATCTACAGGAGCAGGCATATCTGCGTAACCTGGAGAAGATGGTGCTGGAGCAGCATTACCCAATTTTGTTACACGCCATGCAACCAATGAATTGAAATAAGTTGTTACGCCATCTTTATTAGTCCAAGGACGACCACGAAGATTAAAAGATACTTCTACCTCTTCACCAATTGCTAGGTTATCAAAAATTGACGTTCTGTCTTGTGTTGATTCAAAACGGATATACTCAACAAATTGTGGGTTTTCGGCATAAGCTACAATCATATCGCGTTTTTTGAATGATTCTGTCACTTGTTGTGTCGCTCCTATCTCGTGTACTTTTCCTCTAATTTCCATAATCAAAAAAATAAATATTAAAGCGTAAAATTAAGCAATTTTTGAGGAAGAGTTTAATTAACTTTGTACAAAATATGATGGAAGTTTTCAACACCCCCAATAAAGTTATTATAACGTGCAATAAGCGCTTATCACCTTATTTGCAACAGGAAGTTAAAGAGTTAGGTTTTGACATTGTCAGGGCATTTCCTACAGGAGTAGAATTAAAGGTCAGTATAAACGATACGATCAAGCTCAATCTGAACCTGCGCACAGCATCTCAGATTTTGTATTCGTTAAAAGAGTTTACGGCCAATAATCCGACGGAGCTCTATGACGAATTGCGTCAAATCGCATGGGAAGAACTCATTCAATTTGACGGATACTTCTCTGTCAGTTCCAATGTGGACAATGAGACAATCAGCACACCATTATTTGCAAACGTCAAGGTTAAAGATGCAATCGTAGACCGTATCAAGGAAAAAAAGGGTATGCGCCCTAATTCAGGTCCGGACAATAATAAAGCGGTTGTGCACTTGTACTGGAAAGATGACCGTGCTGAAATTTTTCTCGATACCTCAGGTGAAACACTAGCGAAACATGGCTACCGGAAAATCCCTGGAAAAGCGCCAATGTTAGAAGCCCTGGCAGCCTCAACTATTATTGCATCCAAATGGGATGGTAATTCTCCTTTTGTGAACCCGATGTGTGGATCCGGAACCTTAGCTATTGAGGCAGCTCTGATTGCTACAAACAGAAAACCTGGATTATTACGCATGAACTATTCATTTATGCATTTCATAGGTTATGATGAAACAGTTTTCTTCCAGGAGCGTCGCGTACTTAAAGATCAGATCAATAAAAAAGCGGCACCGCAAATTATCGCAAGTGATATTTCGGAAGAGGCTATCAACGTCTCCAAGATGAACGCAAGAACTGCTGGTGTAGAGCAATTAATTTCATTTGAAGTATGCGATTTTGCCGAAACACACGTTCCTAAAGAAGGAGGTGTCATTTTATTCAATCCTGAATATGGTGAACGTTTGGGCACACACAGCAAGCTAGAAATTACCTATAAGCGTATGGGAGATTTCATGAAACAGGAATGCAAAGGTTATAGAGGCTATATATTTACTGGAAATCCAGATCTGGCAAAGAAAATCGGGTTGCGTGCATCCCGACGTATAGAATTTTATAATGGTAAATTAGATTGTAGATTATTAGAATACGAATTATACGAGGGTACTCGCGAAAAAACAAAAGTATTGTATGAATAACATTATTGAGCGCACAGTAGCATTTGTGCAAGACCGGTTGAAATTTGCAGAAGCAGGCCACGATTGGTCGCATATTCAACGCGTATGGAACAATACGAAGTTAATTTTAGAAGATGAAGAAGCAGATGTTATGGTGTGCGAACTGGCGGCGCTATTACATGACATCGCTGACAGTAAATTCCATGATGGCGACGAAACAATCGGCCCTCGTGTTGCCGGAGAGTTTTTAGCAAGTCTAGAAATTTCGCCTGAGATCATTGACCATGTCAAGAAAATCATCTTCAACATGTCTTTCAAAGCAAGTTTAGGTGAAGTTTCATTCCATTCAAAAGAGATGGAGATCGTGCAAGATGCTGACCGTCTAGATGCTATTGGCGCAATAGGTATTGCCCGCGCGTTTAGCTTTGGCGGAAACAAAGGCCGTGAGATGTATAATCCCAATGTTCCCGTTCAGGAATATAAGGATAAGGAAGCGTACAAGCATTCGGAAGCTCCTACAATCAATCACTTCTACGAAAAGCTACTATTGTTAAAGAATAAGATGAATACAGAAGCCGCGAAAAGAATCGCAGCGCATCGCCATGATTATATGCTCAGCTTCCTAGATGAGTTCATGGCCGAATGGAACGGTAAAAAATAAATTACACTTAACAATTCCTAAATATAAAAGTGGTACTTTAGATCTTGTACATCGAGATAAAAAGTACCACTTTTTTTGTTCCATGTAAAATCAGCTTTTAAACAGCTTTGTAAGAAACGATCCTATCATTAGGGGTCGATTTTTTACCATAAACATCTTAATCGGTAATATAATGCCCAAAAAGAGAAATAGAATAGGAATAAATCAACGAGTGAAACGTGCAAATTATGCCGTTGAAAACAAACACTCATACATAATTATCACATGAAAAAACATATTTTTAGCTGTCTGACACTAGCCATGGTGATCTCATCGTCGGCATTATTTGCACAAACTAAGGCCATTGCACATCGTGGCGTATGGAAAAACAGCCACCTTCCGCAAAATTCCATTGCTTCTTTAACAGCAGCCCACGACCTTAAGCTCTTCGGATCCGAATTTGATGTGCATTTGACCAAAGACAATATTCTTGTGGTCAACCACGATAATGATTTCTATGGTATCGATATTGCCACAGCAACGTACAAGGAGCTCTTAGAAAAGAAGCATCCTAACGGTGAATCTATTCCCACCTTGGAAGAATATCTTAACGCTGGTAAAAAATTGAAAGGTTTACGTCTTATCCTTGAATTGAAAATCAATAAACTAGGGGTAGAGCGTACACTTGAAGCGACCACAAAAACGGTGGAAATGGTTAAAAACTTGAAAGCAGAGAAAGTCACTGATTATATTTCCTTTAGCTTTGAGGCTTGTCAGAAGATTCACGAACTGGCGCCTAAGGCCAATATTCAATACCTCACAGGCGATAAAACTCCTGCTGAGGTGAAGGCCGCAGGAATAAATGGTTTGGATTATCACTTTTCGGTTTTCAAAAAGAACGCGACATGGCTGAAAGATGCACATCAACTTGGCATGAAAGTGAACGCGTGGACAGTAAACACAGAAGAGGAAATGACAAATCTAATTAATCAGAAAATTGATTTTATTACAACTGACGAACCTGAATTGTTGCTCCGTGTATTAAAGAAATAACAATACCGTTGAAATAGTCATGTATTCTAATCAGTCGACCACTTATCAGGCCGACTTCATGAGCATGACCGTTTCAGTACCTTTTTAAAAACTAGATTCTAAATGAAAAAAAGTATTATTCTCGCTTTAGCGCTCTGCCTATCCTATCTATCTTATGCACAGGAATTTATTGCAGCAAGCTATAATATCCGTCAAAGAAATACCGTCGATGTTGACAACATGTGGAACGACCGCAAAGTTCCGCTAACCAATCTGATTAAATACCATGGCTTTGATATCTTTGGTATCCAAGAAGGTTTTTTTGATCAGGTTCAAGATCTTAAAAAGCTCCTTCCTGGATTTGATTATGTGGGTGTTGGTCGCGACGATGGTGCACAAGAGGGCGAACACTCGGCTATTTATTACAATACAAATCGCTTTAAAGCAATAAAGAGCGGAACTTTCTGGCTTTCGGCAACAGATACCGAACACCCGAATAAAGGCTGGGATGCAGCGCTACCGCGGATCTGTACCTGGGGTATTTTTGAAGACAAGGCCAACAAAAAACGCTTCATCTTCATGAACACGCACTTTGACCATATCGGCCGTACTGCACGCACCGAGAGTGCCAAGTTGATTCTAGAAAAAGCAAAAGAGTTTGCCAAAGACCTACCTTTGATTTTAACCGGCGACTTCAATGTGGATGAAAAAGATGAGGCTTATTTCACATTAGCCAATAGCAAAGTAGTCACTGACGTACATGAACTGGCAACATTCAAATATGAACCCAATTCTTCCTTCAATGGCTGGGGCAAAAGCATCAGACCAACGGGCCGCATTGATCATATTTTTATTACCAAACCTTTCCAGGTTAAAAAATATGGTATCCTGACGGACACGTATATGAATAAATTCCCCTCAGATCACTTTCCAGTAGCAACGACGCTCTCCTGGAAATAATATCATGTTAATTACAACAACCCTATAACACAAACAGTAGGTTCGCTTAGAATCTGCTGTTTTATTTTGTGGGACAGCTTTTTATTTATACCGCATCTGGGATAGCGATTCAGCACAATGTAGCGCATCTGCTACGATTCTTGACAATAGCTATGGTTCCTAGCAATTGCTTTAAACTTTCACATAAATTAACAGTCGATATGTTTAATTTTGACAACAAAACAATAACATGATGAAATTTCCACTATTATATTGCACACTATTTGTCTCAGGACTACTTTACTCCAATGCAAGTGAAGCACAGATTTTTAAGAAAATCAGTGAAACATTGACAAAAGCAAATCAGGGCCAAACTGACAGTACTAAAACGACCACAGCATCAAATACTAAAGCAACAGCATCCAAATCCAATACCTTGACGTCTTTATCCAACAAAGATGCTTCATTGGGGATCAAACAGGCTTTAAGCAATGGTTTAAATCTGAGTATCGAATCTTTAGCCAAGAAGGATGGTTTTTTGGGCGATGCGGCAGTAAAGATTTTGATGCCTGCCGAAGCACAGAAAGTAGAAAAAACGCTTCGCGCTGTTGGTATGGGAAAATTATGCGATCAGTTTATACAGAGCATGAACAGAGCTGCTGAGGGAGCCGTTAAAGAGGCTGCCCCCGTATTTGTCAATGCACTTTCAAAGATGACAATTACAGATGCGACCAATATTCTTCTAGGCAGCAAAGAAGACGCCGCGACAACGTTTTTTAAAACAAATACATCGACAGAATTAACGAGCAAATTTAGTCCAGTTATCAAATCTGCCATGGGTACAAACAATGTGGACCAGTATTGGACACAATTGACTTCAGCTTATAACAACCTCCCTTTAGGCAATAAAGTGGAGACAAATCTTACTGCCTACGTTACGCAGAAAGCAATAGATGGTCTTTTCATTAAAGTTGCCGACCAGGAGTCAAAAATTAGACAGAACATAGGCGGCAGCAGAAATACCAATATTTTACAGAAAGTATTTGGTTACGCAGACGAAAAGAAATAGAGAACAATACAATAAAAAAGGACCTGTCAACGATTTGATAGGTCTTTTTTTTAATGTGGGATCATCCAAGATTTATGTTCACATAGCTATGGGTAAAACTTTACTGTTCAAAAGCGCTACAACACATTGTATGTAGCAATAAATTATAGATAACAATAAATTCCTTGCAGCGGGAATTGGGGTTGTGCTCCCTCCTATGAGTTTCAGTTATTGTCAGTTTGTTAACAAATAGAATTAAACCTGTGGAGTAGGGACAAATTGTTTGTAAATGCAACCAAATTAAATTGCAAATAAAAAGCAATTTATCTAAGTTTGACCACCCTTATCACATTAAGGCTATTAGAAAATGAGCACATTTGAGATCAACAACATAAGTGATTTTTCGGTATCCGAAAGATTTCAACGCTATGTACAGATTGACACACAATCTGATGCAAATTCACCAACATGTCCTTCTACGGAAAAGCAAAAGAACCTTGGAAAGTTACTTGTAACGGAGTTGCTAGCATTGGGTATTTCAGACGCAGCAATGGATGAAAATGGATATATCTATGCAACTATTCCATCCAATACTGCAAAGCAAGTTCCTGTTATCTGCTTCTGTTCTCATATGGATACATCTCCGGACTCTTCTGGAAAAGATGTTAAACCACTGGTTCATCCTAATTATCAGGGCCAGGATCTTGTGCTTCCTGACGACAAGAGTATTATCATCAAATACGCCGAACATCCCGATCTAGCCAATCAAATTGGCAATGATATCATTACAGCGAGTGGCACCACTTTGTTGGGTGCAGATGACAAAGCAGGTGTGGCCGAAATCATGGATGCTGCCCGTTTATTAATGAAACATCCTGAAATCAAACATGGTGATATCAAAATTCTTTTCACACCAGATGAGGAGATTGGCAGAGGTGTTGATAAAGCAGATTTGAAACGTTTAGCAGCAGATTTTGCTTATACAATGGATGGCGAAAGAGCTGGAACCATTGAGGATGAAACATTTTCAGCGGATGGAGCTACATTAACGATTCATGGTGTGTCCGTACATCCGGGCTTTGCTAAGGGTAAAATGCAAAGTGCCATCAAAATCGCCAGTGCGGTAATTGATGCACTACCAAAAGATCGACTTTCACCTGAAAGTACCAATAAAAAAGACGGCTTTGTACACCCTGTTCATATCAGTGGATCTGTGGAAAAAGCTGAAATTCAATTTATCGTACGCGATCACGTTACAGCCAATCTAAAGAAACATGAAGATGAGCTGGAAGGCATCGCAAAATCGATTGTCGAACAATATCCAAACTGTACCTATACTTTTGTCGTAAAAGAACAATACCGTAATATGAAAGAAGTGCTGGATCAGCATCCTGAAATTATGGAAATCGGTATGGAAGCCATCAACCGTGCAGGAATGGTGGCCGAAAGAAGAAGTATCCGCGGTGGAACAGATGGCTCCCGCCTTTCGTTTATGGGCTTACCTTGTCCAAATATTTTTGCTGGAGGGCATGCCTTCCACGGAAAACAAGAGTGGGTAGCTGTACAAGATATGGAAAAAGCCGTCAAAACAATTTTGCATGTTGTATCTTTATGGGAAGAAAAAGCATAAAGGAAAAATAAATTATAATGAAAAACGACGTATTAAAAGCAATACACTACAGAAGATCCGTATTTCAAGCTTCCTTTACTGAAGAAGAAGTCAGTAAAGAGGATATCTTGAGTATCTTGGAAGCGGCCAATGCTGCTCCAACACACAAAAGAACACAACCTTGGCGTTTTGTGATCTTCCGCAAAGAAGGATTAGAACGTTTAGGCATTGAATTATCACGTATCTACAAATCGGTAACACCTACAGAGAAATATACTGAAGCAACAGAAATAACAATGGGCAAAAAAGCAACACAGTCAAACGTTGCCATTGCGATTGTTGTCAATTATACGGGTGAAGTTCCTGAATGGGAAGAATTGGCTTGTACAGCTGCTGCAGTTGAAAACATGTGGTTGGCTGCACACTCGCTAAATATCGGGGGATACTGGGCGACTCCAGGTTTAATCAATCACTTGGGTGGTTTCTTAAATCTCGAAGAAAATCAAAAATGTATCGGTCTATTCTACTTAGGACACCACCAATCTGAGGCGCGTGAACCTATCCGTACACCCATTGCAGATAAAATTCGTTGGGAAGAGTAAATCTCTATATAGAAATACAGAGCGGTCTAGCCACACTTCCAGGCCGCTTCTGATTTTTTCTTGCTACCATTTGCATCAAATAGTATGCTATTAATATAAAAAGCCAAACAACCATAGTGGGACCTTATTTTGATGACCAAACTCAATGTCATCTGCTGCAATGTAGGCATTGTTTATTCCTTTAATTTGTTTATTGGACTTGTCTCTCCCTCCTACCTCAAAGGTGTACTTTTCATCAACAATAAAATCTCCTTGCTCCGCATAGTTCACCTGATGTTGAAATGCAAGTTGGTTAACAAAAAATGTTTCCCTTAGATTTCCAGGGTTAACATTTTCATGTGCAAATAAGAAGGAAAGGTTGGTATTGTCTAGAAAAATTTTAGATGGTTTTTGTAACTGACTTATACCTTCACCCACCTTATAGAGATTATGCGTTAAACTAATTTCATCCAAATAGTAGAGATAAGACAACAGAGTTGTCCGGCTAATACCAATCTTTTCACTGAGCTTACTGATGTTAGGCACAAAAGGGACAGATTCAGCAATGATAACAAGCAATTGCTTAATCTTAATAACATAAGCGATATCTACATTTCGTAAGAGCGGCAATTCAATTTCCAGAATCATATTAATGACCTCCATTACTCGCATCTCATATAAATCAAGCTGTTCTCGGTAATAAGGATAATAACCATATTTCAAATATTTCTCAAAATGCTGAAAAGGTTTAACTATGGTATTGATTTTATAGTCCACTTTGCTATGCTCTTCTAAAATTTGATCCAGGCTAAATATTGGGAAAGTAGTTTTTGTTTCCAATGAAAGAAATTCACGAAAGGAAAATCCCTGCATTTTGTAAACTACTGCCCTACGACTTAAATCAGCACGGGCATTCAGAATTTCTAAAAGGGAGGAGCCAGTAAAGATGATCTTCATCTCAGGGTAGTCGTCATAAATATTTTTTAATATTTGGGCCCAGCCTTCATATTTATGTACTTCATCCAAAAACAGATACTTTCCTCCTTTTTGATCGAATTCATATACTAAATCCAGCAAAGACTTATTATTGAACCACACTGCATCCAAACTGATATAAAGCACTTCGTCCAACCTGTCGAACAAATTTAGCTTAATGTATTGAAGCAATAAGGTCGTCTTACCAATTCCCCTTGCTCCTTTAATTCCAATTAAGCGAGCGGACCAATTAATTTCATACATTATATTTCGCACAAAATTCATATCCACAAACCTTATGCGTCGTTTAAATTGTTGAACTAGTTCTTCCATGTGATAATGTTTATTTTGTTTGAAAAATGCCTATTTTGTTTATTATAAAAAACAAAAATATAAAAAATCGTTCACTGCACTGAACAAAAGAAACAAATATTTATCTATTTAAAGATATTTTAATAGCAAACCGCTCGGTTTCTTCCGAGCCGCCCGCTCTGTGTATAGGTTAATTAATTATACGCAATAGGCAACCTAAATCCATTTTTATTAAATATTTAATAATGAGCCCTTAACCATTTAACAATCTTGCAGGGATAATTTCGCAACATACTTGTGACAGACACTAATCAACTAAAAAGTGAAATTATTATGCAAAGACAGATCATTTGGTTAATCTCATTGACCATCATTACATTTTTTCAAATTCCAACCAACAGCTGGGCTCAGGGTACGGAAGCAACCATTACAGGTCGTATCATGGACAACAATGGCCCCGTAAAAGGAACGTCTGTATCGGTAAAAAATGAATCTACCGGGTTTAAACAAACAACACTGACGAATCAAAATGGTATCTATACCTTTCCACAATTACCTTTAGGGTCACCGTACAGCATATCAGTAAACCATGTTGGCTATGCCGAACAAAAAAAGACCGACTATAAATTAAGCTATGGTGACGAACTCAATGTAGATTTTACCTTATCATCAGCCGAAAATAAATTGGATGAAGTCATCGTTCAGGGAACTGCAGCTGATCTAAAAAACAAGATCAAGACATTGGGTGCATCCACAGCTATTACGGCCAATGATCTCAAAAAAATGCCTGTAAATGGACGTAATTTCTCCTCGCTAATTGATTTATCACCTGTTAGCAGTGGAACAAATCTAGCCGGACAACGAGCATCTTCGACCAATTTTACGGTAGACGGCATGAATTCACGGAGTACCGTCGCTGGCGGGAACAGCGGTGGCGCCTATTCAATCTCCATGGAAGCGATTCGGGAATTCAAGGTAGTGACCAATGACTACGATGTCACGTTCGGCCGCAGCGGTGGCGGAAGTATTACCACAGTAACCAAATCAGGCACCAACACCTTAACGGGAAGTGCGTTCACTTTTGCTCGTGCGGGCTGGCTTTCGAGCAAGTACAACCTGAATGGAACGGCACGTAAACAAAAATTCTCCACCTATCAATATGGATTTTCACTTGGTGGGCCAATCATCAAGGACAAAGCCCATTTCTTTGTAACCTGGGACCGTCAAATGGATACCCGCCCACTTCAGATCGCTGATATTCAAACAACCGAGGATATTGCACGTTACAAAGTAACGCAGGCTACTTTAGATGAGTTTACCCGCATTGCTGTGGGCAAATATGGCGCTAGTGCCGATCGTCTGTTTGGCTCTTTCGACAAAAAGAAAAAGACCGATGCTGCCTTTGCCCGCATTGACTGGCAGTTGAACGATAAAAACCTATTGACAATTCGTAACAACTTTGTCTACGATATGGACAATCAACAGGAAGGGGACAATACAGGGATCAATGTTTTTGAATCTTATACCAACAGAAGATACATAAACAATAGCCTAATGGCCTCCTTGCGTACGTCTATCAACTCCAAACTGACCAACGATTTGAAGGTACAACATTTCTATGAACGCTCAGAAGCACAGCATAATGTTGCTGGATTTGATCAATCACACAGTATTCCGCGTGCGATCGTCGAATCCGTTCAATCTGTAGACGGTACAAATAAATATACCAATTCAATACAGCTTGGTGGTCAGCGTTACGCGCCAGAATGGTTCAACGGAAATATGTTACAATTGGTCAACAACCTATATTATAATACAGATAAAATCAAATATACCTTCGGTGCAGATGTCATGTATACCAACATGGACTTCCGCTACGGCAGCGAAATGAATGGTCGCTTTTATTTTACCGGTCTGCAAAATTTCGACAACCTGACTCCTTATCGCTATGCCCGTGATGTATATATGACCGACAAAGAAAACACCCTGGTCAACAATCTGGCTGTAGGCCTTTATGGACAAATGGAAGCTAAAATCGCAAGAGGTCTTGATGTTGTCGGCGGCCTACGTCTAGACAACACGAAATACCTAAAGAAGGCAACATTCAACCAAACGGTCTATGACGAACTGGGTCTCTCGACCGATAATGGGATCAATACCTTTCAGATACAGCCCCGTGTGCAGTTCAACTGGGATATCAATGAAGAAAAGAAAAATATCATCCGTTTTGGCGCTGGTATATTCGGTTCGGCCCTCAACCCCTATTCTATGTTAAACAATATGTTGTTTGATGGTTCACGCATTGCCGGTGTAGATATTACTGACCCGACCTTAATTCCCAAGCCAAATTTTGCAGGATATCGCAAGGATCCCGATACAGCTCCGGGACGTGAATTGTTGGACAATCCAAAGATTGAAAAACTTGTCACCATCAATACCAATAGTAAGGATGTGAAAGTGCCGACGGTATATAAAGCCAATATCTCCATCAATCACATTTTCACACCTTCATTACGTATCGGATTAAGTGCTTACGGAACTTGGGGACGCAACAATTATATGTATGTAGATCGCAATATGGTGGAGGACCCTTACTTTAGACTTACTGCCGAAGGTAACCGTGGGGTGTATGTTCCTGCATCGAGCATCAACACGACAAATGGTGCCGCCAACTGGACCAATAGCCGTAAAACCAAACAAATAGGCCGTGTATTAGAAATGAACAGTGAAGGGAAAAATAATTCTTACACCGTTGTACTGGACGGAACTTATCGTTATTATAAGGACGGTCAGATCACCATGTCTTACACTTGGAACGATACAAAAGATAATACCTCCTATAACGGTAATGTTGCCAACTCCGCCACCCTTTCCCTGATGGTCAAAGATGATCCACGCGACTTGAGTACGATGACATATTCGGACAATCAATTCCGCCATAAAGTCGTCTTTTATGGTACCATGCCATCATTATGGGGTGTTTCGATGGGTTTACGTTTCAGCGGAATTGCAGGAACACGCTATTCTTTAGCGGTCAATGGGAATGTCAACGGTGATTTTGTAAATTCCAACGATCTTGCCTTCGTATACGATCCAAATAACAAAAACACCCCCGATTACATCAAAACCGGCATTCAAGCTATTTTAGACGATCCAAATGCAGAGCAAAGCATCAAAAAATACATCAATGGAAACCTCGACCGCATAGCCGAACGTAACGGAGGCATCAACGGTTTTTATGGCGTATTTGACTTGCACTTGGCCAAAAATCTAAAAGTTTACAAGAAACATGGCATCGAAGCTTCGATAGACATTTTCAATGTAGCCAACCTTTTGAAAAAAACTTGGGGCGTAGGACACAATCTGGGTAAACAAAATCTATATGCCATCAAAAGCTTTGATGCAGCGAATCAACAATATGTTTATAATATGAGTTCAGGCGTTGGCGTATCTAACTTAAATGGTAATCCTTATCAAGTACAACTGGGCCTGAGATATGCATTTTAAGTAATTCAGACCCTATAAAAAGAGCAGCGAGCCATTTCCTATGAAAGAAATGGCTCGCTGCTTTTATCAGATCACTTCTATTTCTTCTCAATTCCAAAACAATGCGGAGGTTTAATGACAGCTGCTTGTGCCGGATTATTTTCCGCTTTCGCGGGGAAAACAATCTTTAAACGTCCTTTTGTTCCCTGCCATTTTGGTCCATTCTGGAGAAGGCGAACCGTTTCATTATAGAGTGATTGATCGGGTTGCCCTTCGGTACTAATATTAGTGGGCACTCCATTTTTGTCGACTGTAAAATTGACAATAATTTCGCCACCTCCTGCAGGCGCTACGGACTTCTGGTTGAGGTACTGTTCAAAAATTTTCCATCCTTCACGGGGTGTTGCATCCACCCCATCCAGCAAAGGTTGAACAGATACCCTATTTTCAGGTTCACTTAATTCTACATCCGTTGTGCGCTCAGCTTTACCGCTAAAATGTTTAAAATATAACAGGGCCAATAAAGTCACAAAAAGTACACCCGCGGTAGCACCTATGGCCAAACGCTGCCATGTGAAATACTGGGCGTGTCTTGTTGCAACAGTATCTTCCACCCTACGATTCAGGCGTTGTTGCAATAGGCTCAATTGCCGGGCATCCACACCATTTTGCAATCGGTAACCATCGATGGCATCTTGTAAAAAGGGATCTTCCAACGCTTCACGTTCCAACTGAAACATCTCCTCTTTACTCATCAAACCATGGATGTAATTATGGATCCTTGATAATTGATAATTATTTTCCATTTTCTTTCCTTTCCATACAGATTTTCAGATTGCGCTTTCCATTTTGAATAGCACTTTTGACCTTATTCAAATCATATCCAGTCAAATCTGCAATATCTTTATAACATTTTTGCTCGAGATAGAACAAACGTACACATTCCTCTTGTTCGCGGTTTAAAGTTTGCATACAGCCTTCCAGTTTCTCGAAATCCTTTTCTTCCCACTTCGCTTCACTGGTATCATTTAGCTTTTGTTCGCTTTCAAACAAATTGTTTTCAATATCAACCTGCGTCGTCCGCTTATCCTTACGTAATTGCATAAGGCAATAATTTTTACTGTAAACGTGTAACCAGCTCTTAAAATTATCGACTTCATATTGACGAAGCTTCGGTATCAGTTCTTCAAATATCTGCATCACAGCATCCTGACTACGATCGGGATCCTGTAAGTATTTAAAGCACACACCATAAAGCAAAGACATATAGGGCGAATATAGTTTCCCCAGTGTAGACAAGTCACCGCTTGTTTTATAGTGTTGTAAAAGCTCTTTTTCGTTCATGCGCAAATCATTCACCTTAATGATGATTTAATATACAAATTTCCATATATAAAAAAAGGAGCTATTCAAAATTACCGAAAAAACAAAAACCGTCCCCATGATAAAATGGAGACGGTCGATAAGAATATACTATGAATTACGGATTTAATTCCCTTGTTTCCAATTGTATCGCAGTGTAACGCCGTAAGTCCTCGGATCTGCAACTACACCTGCGTATTGCCCATAACTTCCAGGTGCCGCCAGCAACTGCTCGTAGTAATCTTTATTTGTTAGATTTCTACTCCACACAAACACCGAAATACCATTCGATCCCCTGAATCCTAGCCTGGCGTTCAAGACCGAATAGGCATCAATATTTAGGTATTGGGATGGTGAAGAACTGGACGAAAATTTAGAACGGTGAAATAGGTCTGCACCTAAAAAGTAAGATCCATTAAGCCCGATCAGCTTACCGCTTTTATTCGCTTCGCCACCCAGCGACCAGGACCATTTGGAAACACCAGGAAGGACGCCACCAGAAATATCTTTAAAAGCCTGAGCTCCGCCAACCTCTTCTAAAGGGACAGGTGCATTGGTAAATTTGACATACTTGGCATCTGTATAGGCCAGTGCTCCATTCAATCGGAGAAAATGTCCGATGTTGATGTTTCCATCCAATTCAACACCCTTTACACGCACCTTCTCGGCATTGGCCAGATAACCACGGTTCACCCCTGGTTCAGGAGTCTGCACTTGGGTCTGGTAGTCTTTGATATCCGTTTGGTAGACGGTCAGATTGAGCAGTGAATTGCGTGTTGGATTCGTCTTCACACCAATTTCCTTATGACGGACAGCCTCAGGTTTTACTTCGGCGAGATCCAGCAACACTGCTCCATTGGCTGTCGGCAATCCGCCGACGTTGATACCGACAGGTTTATAGCTGATGGAATACGTTGCGTAAGCATTTATCTTTGGATTGAAGCGATATCTTGCGGAGAGTTGACCAGAGAAATTGTCTGCATCCGCATTGACATCAAAAGTCTGATTGGTATATACACCGTTCTTTAAGGCAAGCAGGGCGGGATCTGAGGTCTGCAAACCACCATAGGTCTGCCTATCGTAGTTGGCCACCTTTTTATCGTAATTGTAGCGCAGCCCTGGGAGGATATGTAATTTTGGCGTCACAGCCCAATCAATCTGTGTATAGGCTGCCAAGCTTGTGCTTTTAATCCCGTAAACGGTCTTGATTCCAAAATTGTCAAATAATCCCGGTGTCTGCCACAAAGCACTGGTAGAGCTTTTTTGAAAACGCCAAAAGGCAGATCCTGTTTCTTCGGTATGTACGGGATCTGTGCCCAGATCCTGCCAAAGGCCAAATAAACCGACAACCCCGCTAACCTTTTCACTGATTTTTCCAGAGTATCTGAACTCCTGTGACCACTGGTTATGGACGGAATTACCTGCTGAAACGGTGTATACCGGAAGTCCTAAATAATCGCGGTCATTGAGCGGGACCCATGTCCATGTCCGCCACGCAGAGGTTGAGGTCAGTGTCCCTTCTCCAATCTTGATATCGGCATTCAATGCGACCCCACCCAATTTATTATCAGCTTTAGATTGCGTATCCAAATCTATCTTACGCTCGAAGGCACTTTTATAAGGCAACTCGTAGCCCAGATCTTTAATAATTGCATCAAATTGTCTGTAGTCTGCACGCTGTGTTTTTACAACTCCGGCAACCGCCCAGCCGTAACCATCGGGTTTTTGTGATGACACATCACCCGAAAGCACCAGTTTGATATTCTCGGTTGGGGTAAACAGCAATTGCCCTCTAAAGCCCAGGTTGTTGATATCATTGATCTTCCTATTGGTATGTACATTAAACAAGTTTCCATCCCGCTGTGTGCCAGAGAAAGAAGCTCTCGCAGCCAGGTTTTTGGCCAATGGCCCCGAGATTGAAGTCTTCGCCTGAATAAAACCTTGGTTTCCGTAGCTGACTTCCACATTGGCCTCGGGTGTGAATTGTGGTAAACGTGAGGTTATATTAAATGCACCTGCTGTTGTATTCTTTCCAAAGAGTGTACCTTGAGGTCCACGTAGCACCTCTATCTGGTCGATATCAATAAAGTCCAGCCAAGTCGCGGCAGGGCGGGCGATATATACACCATCAAGATAAAATCCTACACCAGGATCGATACCATCATTGGTGAGGCCATAAGTTGAGCCCAGTCCCCGGATATTAAGCGTCGTATTACGTGCATTCGATGCATATAACTGAACTGTAGGTACAAGCTCTTTCAGTCGATTGACATTAAATGCCCCTGCATCCTCCAATGCAGCGCCACGAATAATCGATACGGGAATCGGAACATCCTGTAACTGCTCCTTACGACGGCGTGCGGTGACCACTACTTGATCCAATGCTTCCAATCGTGGGGTAAGCTCAATCACTGCTGGAGAATGGTCCACCACGATATGACGAGTTTGATAACCAACAATGGATACGATCAATGAAAATGGCAATTTTTGTCCAGTTACAAACTGGAAAACGCCTTTACTGTCGGTTTTCACCTGGTGTGTAACGGCCTCCAACTGAACCGTTACGCCTTGCAGGGGCTCTTTTGTTACGGCGTCAATTACGGTACCTGTTAACGAGGCATTTATAATAGGTTTAGGGTTTTCTACTTGCGCGTAGGTATGGTAAGAACCTGTTAAAAGCAAGCTAAAAATGACGCTAATTCGAAAAATAGCATTTTTTTTCATAAATTTATTCAGTTTAATGGTGAATCTAAAACAAGTGCCAACGCCAATCGATACTTGCTTCATTGTTAAAGCTTTGTAAAAGGGAAGCCTCGGCTTCCCTTTTCTAATATAAGAGAGTGTAAGAGAGAAATTTTAACAACACATTCGTTTCTTGTCACTTTTTAGGGTAACAACAGATCCTTCTACCGAAGCAACCAATAAATTTGTTTTTGGAGAGTAATTTTGTTTCATTCTTTTTATCTTGTTATTTTCTTTTATTTCCTGCTGCATAAACGAATCCGTATATGCACTTATCAGGCGGCAATTTCAAACAACTTTCATCACATTTCTTTTTTATAAAATCAATTTCATGGCTAGTTCGATTCATAATCAAGTCAGTCCTTTTTGCCCGCCTTCCTATTTATCTGTAAATCAGATAACGATACAAATATATAAATATTTTTTAAAAGACTACTAATTTGATAGATTTAATGATATATTTTTTAAAAAAAGCCATTAAACCTTAATTTTAAGACACTTAAAGCAAATAAAAAGTGCTTCGAATTTCTTTCAGCATGAAAAAAATCATGAAGGCAGCCATCCTAATCACCAACAATCCAGCGAAAATCAAGAAGCAAGCGATTTTATAAAAAACGAAGATCTGTGCTACGAATCAGAAAAAAATTCACGCATAAACCCTTGATGAAAAAGCATAAAAAAAGCCGTCCTAGTTAGACGGCCATCTTTACAGTCATATTTTAACGATCTATTTCACCTTGAAACACTTACCGTCTTAGCGAAATAGCACCAGAGCAATCAATAAGGTAATAATAACATTAAAAGTCTGCGCAATCAGAAAAGCATATAGCGGTTTCTTGTTATCTTGAGCAAAAAGATCCTTAAAGTTCGTTTCCAAACCAATGGATGTAAATGCCAAGGTAAACCAGAGGCCCTGTAAATTTTTCAAACTTCCTTTGACGGCATCAATCTTCTCGGGAGATATCACGAATGAAAAGAGCAGCGATGCAAATACAAATCCCAACACAAACTTCGGGAAACGTTCCCATATAATTTTTAGCGTAGGCTTATCCCGCTTGGTTTCATCATCAACCGATTTCGCATAAGTCCAATAAATACTGATTGCAAAAGCAGCCAGCCCCAACAATACGTTTTGGGAAAATTTCACAATGGTACTGATCTTCAACGCTTCTTCTCCTACCAGCGAACCTGAAGCCACGACAGCACCAGTTGTATCAATACTCCCGCCGAGCCAAGCACCGGTAACTTCTTGCGACAAGCCCATCCACTCCGCCATATAAGGCATGAAAATCATCATTGGAATCGCTGTAATAAGGACCAGTGAAATGACATAGGAAAGCTTTTTGCTATCGCCTTTGATTGCTCCCGAAGTTGCTATCGCTGCGGAAACACCACAAATAGATACTGCACTCGACAGCATCAGCGACATCTCCTTGTCAATCTTTAATTTTTTACAGATCCAGAACGCAAAGTACCAAACAGACAATACGACAGCCAGCGCTTGAATAAGTCCCAAGGATCCCGCTTTCAGGATATCCCCGAAGATCACGGTAGTCCCGAGCAGAATTAGGCCTATCTTCACATACAGCTCGGTACTGAGCGCCTCTTTAAACCAATTCGGCAGTTTAAAGCAATTGCTGATGACTAAACCGATAATCAAACTAAAAATTACAGCTTCGAGATTGTATTCTTTAACCGTTGCATTCCCTGCCAGCACCAATGCAAATACGGTAAGGATAAATACAACAGGAAATACAACGAATAAATGTTTTACAGATTTCCCCAAAAGAAAGGCACCCAATATCGCGGTAACGAATACAAAAATAAACTGCTCAAAAAGCTTCATTAAATTTGTCGGGTCGAAAACCGTTGTGACGAGTTCGGCGGAATTACTCCACGAAAAACTAGGTACCGGTGCAACAATTCCTGAGAGTGCGAGAAATATGGTAGCGATCCCCAAAATGACGACTACCCAGTCTTCTGTAAATGTAAATGATCTTGAAGATGTCATATAATGGTTAGGGTTTAAAAGGTTAAATTTAGCATAATTACAGTGACTTTCTAGGATTGTAACACAAAAATGGCCGAAGATTTCTCTCCGGCCATCAACCAAAACCAATAATCTATTATCAATCAAAAACAATATTTATTCTCATCTATCAATTTCTTTGCGATTCGCTGACGTGCATCTTTCACATTAAATGGCTGTGCTTTCGTGAATCTGCGCAAACCAACCAACATCATATTCAGTTCATCACCTTCACCAAAAGAATATAATGCTTCTTTACCGGCAGCGCTGATTTTATCAATAGCGCCATACAGATAGATCTTAGCCATATCTTTTGCATAGTCTGCTTTATCAGATCCTGTATGCAGCAATTTTTCTGCGCGCAACAAAACTGACTCGGTGATATAAACATACCCGATAATATCTGCAATATTCATGAGGATTTCCTCTTCTTTGGAAAGAGACATCATCAATTTTTGCACTGCTGCTCCCGCAATCAATAATCCTGCTTTTTTAAGGTTTGCCACAATTTTCTTTTCTGCAGCAAAAGGTGCATCGTCCTCTTCACCAAAATCCGGAATAGCGAGAAGCTCTCCGGCTACAGCTTGCGCAGGATCCATCAGATCCAATTCACCCTTCATGGCCCGTTTTAACAGCATGTCAACGACAAGCAATCGATTCACTTCATTCGTACCTTCAAAGATCCTGTTGATCCGTGAATCCCGATAAGCGCGTTCCATTGGCGCATCTGCTGAGTAACCCATTCCACCATAAATCTGTACCCCTTCGTCTACCACATAATCCAACATCTCCGAGCACCATACTTTGATGATCGCACACTCAATTGCAAACTGCTCCACCGACTTCAATTTTGCTTTTGCTTCATCCATCCCGCCGGCAATCAATGCATCGTAGGCATCATCAATATTTTGACCGGCACGATACGATGCCGACTCCACAGCAAACAAACGTGTTGCCATCTCAGCCAGCTTATAACGAATGGCGCCAAATTTAGAAATCGGCAGATTAAACTGCACACGTTCATTGGCATACTGCACCGCATGGTTGATCACCATACGTGCCGAACCGATCGTGGCAGCGCCCAGTTTTATACGACCAATATTCAGGATATTTACAGCAATCTTAAATCCATTTTCACGATCAGAAAGCATATTCTCTACAGGAACGGCGCAATCGTTGAAAAAGATCTGACGTGTTGAAGATCCCTTGATACCCAATTTATGTTCTTCGGGATTCATCGTGATGCCACCAAAATCTTTCTCGACAATAAATGCCGTCAGGTTTTTATCATCATCGATTTTTGCAAATACGATAAAGATATCTGCAAAACCACCGTTTGTAATCCACATTTTTTGTCCGTTGATCAAATAATGTGTCCCTTCGGCATTTAATTTTGCGGAAGTACGGCCCGAATTTGCGTCCGATCCAGCATTGGGCTCTGTCAAACAATACGACGCCTTCCATTCACCAGTAGCAAGCTTTGGAACATATTTCGCCTTTTGGGCATCATTACCATAATACAAAATAGGCAGCGTACCGATTCCCGTATGAGCAGACAATGCGACAGCAAAAGAAAACCCGCCACCTACCGCATCGGCAACAAGCATAGAAGTATTGAAATTCTTGCCGAAACCACCATATTCTTCGGGAATAGAAACACCCAACATCCCCAGTTCACCGGCCTTATCCATCAAACTAGGCATAAGTCCTTCTTCTTGCGCATCGATACGGTCCAGCTTGTTCAATACTTCCGTATCCAAGAAATCCAAGCAGGTCTGACGAATCATTTTGGCTTCTTCATCAAATTCTTCCGGAATAAAAACGGCTGTATAGGGAGTCTCTCTAATCACGAACTCTCCGCCTTTAATTGCTTTATTGTCCATTTTGTTTAAGATTAAGGAGCAAGGAATAAAGAGTAAAGATTGACTCTCAATACCCTATTGCTTTGCTTCTATTGTTTTTAAAAATGTTGTTATTCGTTTTTGCAGTGTAACCACTTGTTCAATTATTTTGACATTATGATCTGATGGAATGTATTCGAATCTCTCTGCAAGAACCAGTTGCGTTTCTATTTCAAAGCAGGATCCCAAAGATATTTTTAAGAAATGAGCAAATTCCTTATTTGAACTACGAGAAGATCCTTCCGCAATATTTGATGGAACGGAAACCGCACAACGTCGCAATTGACTGGTTAAACCAAATTTTTCATCAACAGGGAATAATCTGGTTGTTTCTAAAAGAATTTGAGCCAAATCCATTGCTCCTTTCCAAATTTCTAAATTCCTAAAATTATGCATCTTTTATCTTTGCTCCTTGTTCTTTACTCCTAAGATCAAAGTAACTCAAAAATACCAGCAGCTCCTTGACCAGTTCCGACACACATCGTCACCATGCCATATTTTTTGCCTCTGCGTTTCAACTCGTTTAAGACTTGGACCGTCAATTTAGCTCCTGTACATCCAAGAGGATGCCCTAAAGCTATGGCACCGCCATTGACATTTACTTTCTCTTCGTCTAATCCAAGTTCACGAATTACGGCTAGCGATTGAGAGGCGAAAGCTTCATTCAGCTCAAAGAGATCAATATCTTCCTTTTTAAGACCGGCTCTTGCCAAAGCCTTGGGTATGGCATAGATAGGTCCAATACCCATAATGCGAGGTGGAACACCTGCTACAGCAAAACTAACGAGCTTTGCTATAGGTTTTACACCAAGCTCTTTCACTTTTGCTTCAGACATCACCAAGACAAATGCAGCCCCATCAGAAGTTTGTGAGGAATTCCCTGCTGTCACGGAACCATTCGCTGCAAAAACTGGTTTTAATTTCCCTAAAGCCTCCAGGGAAGTATCAGCTCGAGGACCTTCATCCGTATCAACGACATATTCACGCGTTGCAATCTTGCCGTCTTTCAAGTAATTTTCCTTTACGGTGATAGGCACAATACCATCTTTCAAATGACCATTTTGAATAGCTGCAACTGCCTTTTGATTTGATTTAAGTGCAAAAGCATCCTGATCTTCACGTGAGACATTGTAATCTTTGGCTACAGCTTCGGCAGTCAATCCCATACCCCAATACCAATCGGGATGCTCTTTTGCTACGACAGGATTAGGAACAATTTTCCAACCTCCAAAGGGCATTCCGGACATCACCTCTACCCCACCGGCGATAATAACATCTGCCATGCCAGTCTTGATCTTTGCGACCGCTGTTGCAATAGTCTCCAAACCTGAAGCGCAGTACCGATTAACGGTTACTCCCGGGACCTTATCCGTATCCAATCCCATCAGTGAAATGAAACGAGCCATATTGAGTCCCTGCTCCGCTTCCGGCATCGCATTCCCAACGATGACATCGTCTATATCTTCTTTATTTAAATTTGGCACAGTGGATACAAGATGTTTAATAACATCCGTGGCTAAATCATCCGCCCGCATGAAGCGAAATACTCCCCGCGGCGCTTTGCCTACTGCTGTACGAAATCCTGCTACTATGTATGCTTCCATTATTTTTATTTTTTTCGTGAGTAGTGATTTTTAGTTCCGTAAAGGCTTACCCTTGGTCAGCATAAATTGAATCCTTTCAAGCGTTTTGCGTTCGGCACAAAGCTCGAGGAAAGTTTTACGTTCAAGATCCAGTAGATACTGTTCAGATACTTCGGTCGGTGACGATAAATTTCCACCACACATCACCCAGCCTAGTTTTTCTGAGATCTTTCGATCATAATCAGAGATATAATTACCTTCACGCATCGATGAAGCCCCCACATACACGATCCCTAATCCTTGGTTTCCTAAAACCTTGATATCATTGCGTGGAGCAGGCTGAACATAACCCGCATCAGCCAATTCCAGTGCCTTTGCTTTGGCATCTGCCAAAAGGCGGGCACGGTTCATTGTAACGGCAAATTTATCTTTCTGCAAATAGCCTAGTTCATAGGCTTCATAAGCAGAAGTCGAAACTTTCGCCTGCCCAATGGTCAGGAATTTATCTTTCAAGGTGTTCTGAACAATCTGATCCTCCTTAAATTCCTCCGAGGCACGTAGTGTAAATTCTTTGGTTCCACCGCCACCGGGAATAACACCAACGCCAAGTTCAACCAAGCCCATATAGGTTTCGGCGTGAGCCTGAACAAAATCAGCATGCATGGAGAATTCACAGCCCCCACCGAGGGTCATTTGAAATGGCGCAACGACTACAGGTATTGACGAATAGCGTAAGCGCATGGATGTATTTTGAAAGGCACGGACTGCCATATTCAATTCATCAAAATCCTGTTCTACGGCCATCATGAAAATCATTCCAATGTTGGCGCCAGCAGAAAAGTTCTTCCCATCATTGGACACCACTAAACCGCGATATTCCTTTTCAGCGAGATCAATAGCTTTATTCAAGCCCTGGATAACATCTCCGCCGATGGTATTCATCTTGGTATGAAATTCACAGTTAATGACACCATCGCCAAGATCAATAATAGAAACCCCCGTATTTTTCCAGATTGTATTACTTTCCCGAATATGATCCAATACGATCAGATCTTCCGTTCCGGGAATAGCTTTATAAGATTTGGTCGCAATATCATAATAGTGACGTACACCATTTTCAATTTTATAGAATGATTCACATCCCGCTTCCAACATCTCGTGTACCCAGGAAGCAACCTCCCCATCCTGACCTGGAAGTCGTTTTTCTTCGGCCTTAATTTTAGCTAAGGTCTCTCGGACACCTAGCGCATCCCATACTTCAAATGGTCCTAACTCCCAACCAAATCCAGCACGCATGGCATCATCAATGCGGAAGAAGTCATCTGTAATTTCGGGAACACGGCGGGACACATATTCAAACAAGGGATAATGCATGGCACGGAAAAGTTCCGCCGCTTTATCTCCCCCTTGTTCATATACTTTCATCCGCTTGCGGATATCCTCCACAGGCTTGGTGGCTTCCAAAGTTGCTGATTTCACTTTTTGCTGTGAACCAAATTCCAGTGTTTTTAGATTTAGAGACAAAATCTCCGAATTACCATCGGCAGCTTTTACTTTTTCATAAAACCCTTTCTTGGTTTTCTCACCCAACCATTTATTCTCTACCATCTTACTGATGAATGTTGGAAGTTGAAAGACACCCTTGGCTTCATCTTCAGGCGCATTTTGTGCCAGCCCATTGGCAACATTCACCAGGGTATCAAGCCCTACAACATCAGCCGTACGAAAAGTTGCCGATTTGGGATGCCCCATTGCGGGACCGGTATATTTGTCGACCTCTTCCACGGTTAACCCAAGAGGTTCCACCAAATGAGTAACCGCCAACATCGAATAAACACCGATACGATTACCAATAAATGCAGGTGTATCTTTACATAATACAACAGATTTTCCCAGCATCTTATCGCCAAAATGAAGAATAAAGTCAACGACCTCAGGCTTCGTGTGCGGTGTGGGAATAACCTCCAATAAAGGAAGATAGCGTGGCGGATTGAAGAAGTGTGTACCGCAGAAATGATCTTTAAAATCTTCACTTCTGTCCGCTGTCATTAAATGAATAGGAATACCAGAAGTATTGGAAGTAATCAATGTTCCAGGTTTACGAAATTGCTCAACACGCTCAAAAACAGACTTTTTAACATCAAGTCGCTCAACAACAACCTCTATGATCCAGTCCACATGAGCAATGTCTTTTAGATTATCATCAAAATTACCTGTTTTGATACGTCTGACAAATGACTTGCTATAAATTGGCGAAGGGTTTGTTTTTAAAGCCGTTTCTAGGGAGCTGTTGACAATTCGGTCCCGAACAACCTTACTCTCCAGCGTGAGACCTTTGGCTTGTTCCGCTGGCAGCAGTTCACGTGGAACGATATCCAACAATAAAACCTCAACACCAATGTTAGCAAAATGACAAGCAATTCGCGAGCCCATAACACCCGAACCGAGAACCGCCACTTTTCTAATATTTCTGTTCATCATAACATATTTATTATGCACTTCTGTACATTTGGTTTAACTTCTAAACGATTACTTCTTCCTTGTAACTGGTTGCAAGCTCATTGAGTTTCGCTAAAGAAGCAATCAATTGATCACGTTCATTTTCTGAAAAATTATCCGCTAAGTATTGATTGAAATTACGCACCACATCCTTGGCAATTCTTCTTTTCTCCCGACCCAATTCAGTCAAGTATACTTTTACAGATCTCTTGTCGGTCTCACTCGTCTCACGGTATATAAATCCCAATGACTCCAAATTATTCAACACCCGAGACAAACTAGTTGTTTTAACTCCTGTCAAATTTGCAATCTGAGAAACAGGTGTACCCTCTTTATGAATGTTAATCAAAATATAACCTGCGGCCTGGGTAAAACCGTACTGCGAAGCAATTTGATTATATTTATTGGCAATTGTCTGCCAGCCTGTTTTTAAAAAATAGTCGATTGTCTGATTTTGGTTCATAAGCGTACTCACAAGCTTTTTGTTATGCTTGCATAACAAATATACCAGTTAGTAATCAAAATAACAAGATCCAAAATATAAATTTTGTCATATATTCGTCAGCATGACTGCGCTTCATATTTCTTAGCTGAATTTGCCAATAATAGAAAATGTGGAAAACTTTTAAGCACTGAAATACAACTAAATAAAACAAAACACAAAACTTTTATTAACAGCCCCTGTTTAATAATCAAAATTAATTCCGTTAACTTTGTCCTGAACAAACATCAACACCGTATGGCTTTAGTAAACATACCTCGCTTGGACTTGCTACATTATACTCAAGGAACCCAAGAACAACGAAATCAATTCATCCAAGATATTGGCAAGGCTTTTAACGAAACGGGCTTTGTAACGATTGCAAATCATGGCTTATCAAAAGAGCTGATTGAAGAATTATATCAGGTAGTTCCTGAGTTTTTTGGTTTGCCGACCGAGACGAAGGAAAAATATGAATTTCCAGAACTTGCAGGTCAACGTGGCTATACAGCAAAAGGAAGAGAAAAAGCGAAAGATGCGAAGACTCCTGATTTAAAGGAATTTTGGCAACGCGGTCAAACGATCGTTGGTGAAGAATACTCCAAAGCAGATTTTCCGGACAATCCTGAAGTGGCTGAAATACCTCGCTTTAATGGTGTGACAGCGGAGGTCTATAAAAAATTAGAAGATACAGGCCGGGACTTATTAAAAGCGATTGCTACCTACCTTGATCTGGAAGAAGATTACTTTGAAAAATATGTTATCAATGGTAATTCTATTCTACGTGCAATACACTACTTTCCAATCAGCGATCCTGATGCCTTATCTCCAGATGCCGTACGTGCAGGCGCTCACGAAGATATCAACCTTATCACCTTATTGATTGGGGCTAGTGCGGATGGACTTGAAGTATTGACAAAAGACGGAGAATGGTTCCCTATCAAAGCCAAAGGTGAAGATATCGTCATCAATGTGGGTGATATGTTGCAACGGTTAACAAACAATAAGTTGAAATCCACTACGCATCGCGTAGTAAACCCGCCACGTGAAAAAATGGGCACTTCCCGTTTTTCTATTCCATTCTTTTTACACCCAAAATCCGCCATGAGTTTGGCTTCATTAGATTCCTGCATCGATGCAGAACACCCGAAAGTCTATGAAGATTATACCGCCGGTCAATACCTGGATGAACGCTTAAGAGAAATCGGATTAAAAATGTAACACTCCGCATCATTTAAATTGGTTTAAATGAGCAGAACAGCATATAAAAAAGAAATGGCCGATCCTAGAATCGGCCATTTCTTTTTTATATGCTATGAAAGCTATTTCAATTTATAACCTATACCGACATTCATAAAGATATTATGCAATCCAAAACTAATACTTTCAAATCCGGTTTTCATAATATTATTGAAGCCATAATCCAACTGTGCCAACGCAAAGAATCTTTTGTCGATAGCATAATGGGCTCCCAAACTCATACCAACATCAATACTCCTAACACTTTCCGAGAAATCATAATCGGCATTATCCACAACAATCTTATTTCCAGTAGGTTCTTCATGTCTAAGATAGCCATTGTAAGCCTCACCATAGAATTCCTTTTTTACCGCAAAAGAAATATAAGGACCTGCCTGCACATTCCAACGATTTGAAAGCTGATAAGTCGCTTGAATCGGCACAGACAGATACAGATTATGCACTTTAGTTGTAATATCACCGGTATAATAACCTCTCAACTCCTCTTTTGCATCATTCACAGCATTGAATGTCGTCTTGTATCCTTTAACAGTCGCTTTCGTATCCATTCCCTTTCCTTCGAAGACGAGTCCCAAAGATACTCCCCATTTGGGATCAATACGATAGTTTGCCCTTGTTCCGACAAAAAAGGGAACATTCGGATTATAGCTTTTAATTTTTCGGATCTCACGTGGCAATGAAAGCGGTGCGGCTCCGCCGATCTTACTGCCAACCATCACATCAAAACCTAATTTACTTTCACCCGATGTATTTTCCTGCGCATTTGCAACAGACCCTATCAAAACCATCGCAGCCACTGCGATTGTATATTTTATCATTTTCATTATTTCTTCGTTACAATTTTGAGATCATCCACCGTTAACTTACTACCGACAGCACCAATAAAATTATCACCATATTTACTCGAAGACATCACAATAGCAATGCTATAATCCAAATTGGCAACGTCAGCATCAGTTACTTTCGCCGTGTACTTAAATGGCAATGTAAACTTGACAAAACCATTGGTCGCTGTTGCGCCACCATTTTCCAGCCTGGCTATAGCCACTATACTTGGATCTTTCAAAATATTATGTCCGGTCAAATAGGAAACTTTCTTCTTCGGATCAGGCTCCGAATCCATCAGCTGCTTGCGATTATAAAAAACCGCATAGATATCACAGGAATCTTTGGTATTGACCGGCTTCATGTTTTCGTCCGTCACCGTCGCGCCAGGACTATATTTATAGTAACCTTCCAAAACCAACGGTATCTGATTGAAAGGAAGACCAAACTGCGTTGCCGAAAGTGGATCTGTCAATACAGGCCCCGTATCAAACGCTCCTATAAAAAGATTTCCGGCAGCAATAGGTTTCTTGAACATCGCCCCAAAAGCACCGGTCAACTTCGTTTCCAATAAAGCCGCTTTCGATCCTGAATGTGCATCCGAACTCGTTTTAGTAGGATATGACTCGGGCTCCTTTGTACCTCCTCCCAAGCTCAATGTCAAGGAGAAACTTGGATTTCCGGAAGCCCAATTATAGAAATCCTGGCCATCAATTTTATTGTAAAATATGGTGTATTTATCATCTTTATCGATCGCCGTATCTTCAAAGCCATATTCTGTTGGAACAAATCCACCATCTGTTTTCACAATTTTAATCAGGTAGTTCTTTGTAAACTGATGATCTTCGGACGTAACTTTATAATATACGCCGTTTTTTAGCAATTCATCAACAATTACTTTATTCATATCCTGAGTTCCGACCGGCATTTTCAAAGAATCCTTCAAAAGCTCAATCGAGGCACCAGGAGTCAGGTCAAAAGTCATATTCAACTTGGTAAGATCATGAATATTGGGCTGAAGATAAAGTGTAACTTGCGTATTTGAGATGACCGGGTTCAGCAAGAAGACATCTTCATCGGCATGAACACCGACAATATCCGCTTCCATATTTAGCGCTTCTTCCTTTATACAACTTCCCAAACTGAAAAGAAGCATAAAACAGATTAACCACGAGTAATTTCGTGTTCGTTTCATAAAAATAATATTTAGTGTAAATTTAATGATCGATGTTATTGAGCGATACATCGAGTTAGCAAAGCTACTATTCCTCGCTCCAAAAACAGCCCTTTTAATACCTTTTATGCACCAAGCAACTAATTCTTTACACGTAAACCACACTTAGCGCCCACTTATTTCTTGTCTAATCTTCACAGGCAGGCTTTCGACAATAAGTTGATAGCTATGCAAAATTAACTCTTCAAGCTTTCTATCATCAAGTTCCCGATTAGCAATAATGGTATTCCAATGCTTTTTATTCATATGATACCCCGGAAGCACTGTGTGTTCATGCCTTTCACGCAGTTCAATTGCCCACTCCGGATTACACTTCACATTAAACCGAAGCTCATCAATCTGATCCAGTCCCACCAATAAAAAAATCTTGCCACCAACCTTAAATACCAGTGTATCCGGACCAAATGGCGTCTCCTCCATAACTGGCCCAATAGACAAACAATATTCTCTCAGATCTTCAATGTTCATATTTTTTTGTTTTAGTTATCCTTTAAGTTAATCTGAATGCCCTTCATAAAATGGACAATAATCCATATAAAGCTAACAAAAACAGCGGATCGTTTTACTTAAAATCTTTTAATCTTTAGCAAAGACGATATTAAACCTATTGGCAATAAAGCGATATGGATACAGAGAAAAACAAATGCGGAATAAACTGGAATTAGACAATGAAAAGCATAGGACAACTTCGGTATTTATAGGAATTATCGACGGATATGAAGCGGTACTCATTCGGAGCTTCTTCGCTTGTAACCGAAGAAGCTCCGAATGAGTACCGAACAAGTACCGAAGAAGCACCGAACAAGCAGCGTTAAAAGGCAGAATATATTATACTGAAATAGGCTTTGTCTTATACTGAAATAGGTTTACATTTACCGAACAGATTACTATATAGATTTTACATCCTATTTTTTCTACTGGATTTGGTTGTCATTGTCCGTTTTCTGACTGTTATCGGTTGTCCTTTCCCTAACCACAGTTTCCCTAGTTTTGCTGCGGAACTTTTTTGACTCAGCGTTACGTCTTTGAAACATTTTGGGAACTTTTTGGTTCTGCAATTGCTGATGTGCCTGCTGGGGAGACATCATATTGCAGGACATATGTGGCCTAAAATGATTGTATATATTGACTGCCTTGACCAGCTGTGCAAGTGCCGTTTTGTAGTCCGGAAAGGTCTCAGCCATGCGATATTCGCTTTTTAGGATGCCATTTAGCCTTTCTGCCACGGCATTGTCATATGGGCTCCCGGATTGCGTCATGCTTATTGCGATCCCATTTTCCTGCAATATAGTGACATAATTTGTGCTGCAATATTGGATGCCCCGATCCGAGTGGTGGGTCAGACTGCTCTGCGGGTAGATTCGATGTGATATGGCCATCCTGAGCGCTGATATACAGGCCTGGGCTGTTGGTCTGTGGGTAAGTTTGTATCCCACGATCTTTCGGGAATAGGCGTCTGTGACCAGGCACAGGTAGATCCATTTGTCCCGGATGCGGATGTAGGTGATGTCACTTACCCATATCTGCTCGGGGCGCAGGGCCTGCCTGCGCTGCACAAGGTCGGGCCACTTTTTGAAACGGTGATCGGATTGGGTGGTGATGGCATACCTGCGTTTGCATTTGACCAAAAGGTCATTCTCACGTAACAGCCTGAAAAAAGCGTCCCTTCCCAGTCCAGTCATCGCGCTGCCCATTTCTTTGGCCAATATGCTGCGGAGTTTAAGGGTACCCATACGATGGGAGTCCTTCCGAATTTCACGTACCCGCGCCAACACAAGACCACTGCGAACGGAATATTCCTGCTCTCTGCCCATATATTTATAGTAGGATTGCCTTGTTCTGCCAAATAGTCCACAAAGTTTGGAGACCGAAACATTCTGGTAACACGACTTCATTTCTTGGACGATTTGGCCCCAGACTTTTTTACAAAATCAGCCCCATGGAGCTCCTCCGCTTTTTTGATCAGCATCTCCAGGGCAGTAATTTTGAGGTTCGCCTGGAAGAGTTCATCCCTGAGATCCTGCTCATTTTTCAACCCGATATCTTCTGACTCCACAGCCTGGGGAACTTCCAGCTCCAGATTGCTTTCCCACTGCTGGTACCATTTCATAAAATACCGCGGAGTGGCTTCCCTCGGAAGATTGTACTTCTGGGCAAGTTGCGAATAACTCAGCTTGCCCGCAAGGTATTCTCTGGAAACGAGGATTTTGAAGCTATCGCTGTAAACTTGCTGTCCCCCTGATTTACGTTTTGTCATACGCTTTTTCATAATATTAAATTTAAGATTTTAATATTCGTTTTTTGTAAACCTTTTTCAGGAATGGACACTTACATATACCGAAGTTAAACGCGGACTGTTACAGCGAATTCTTTCACCTTTTCAAACCATGCTCAGGAAAGACCAGGTCTACTCCTGAGATGATTATCCGGTTAAACTTAAAAATTGCCAGTCTATTATAAAGATGTATTTTTTCTTATTTTTCTAGCAAAGCCTGGATTTCCTTTTGGATTTCGGTTCCTTTATCGGCATTGTACCACTTTTGAATCTCCTCTTTGATTTCGGAGAAATCTGCCCCTTGCGCCTTCATCTTCAAAAACAGCTCCTGGCAAGCTTGAGGTCTTGGACCCCAGACAGCCAAATCCTGCCCCTGTCCATTACGTATCACTAGAATTGGAATAGATTTACCGCCGTTGGTTAAATAAGAATCGATCAGAAACGGAGCGCTGTCACGCAATTGGATATCCACCCTGATATTGGGATTTTTTGAGGCCATCTTCGCCAACATAGGCACCGAATGCGCTGCATCCCCGCACCAAGGTTCAGTAATAATGATCCATTGTTGCTTTTCAGTAATTGACTCCACAAATTGTTCAAAAGTCGACGTTGGTTCAAAGCGTTTTAACCAACGGCCCATTCTTGTCCAGTTCATTTTTGTGTACTGATAATATTCATCATCTTGATAGGCAGGGTGATTCTCAGGATGATTTAAGATATCTTCGAATTGTTGTAAGTAATTTTCAAACGTCATAATACCAATTTTGTGCAAAGGTAAATTTTACTTCTAACTTTCTCAAAAAACCTTCCGCCAACAATCTGTATTGAATGCAATAAAAAAAATGATGCTCAAAAAGCACATGTAGAGCAAGAAAAAATGTGATTTCCTCTGCCTTATATACCAAAGATTTTACATTCAGAAGAGATGTTTTACATTTATTAACGATTAAGTAAATTATCTTTGAAAGATACAACCCGTACATGAAAAGATTAGTTCAATTAATACTTTTACTATTTATCGTCATCAACAGTGCTTACTCCCAAATAAACATCAAGGGGAGGATTCTAGACAAGGCGGATGACAAGCCCCTGACCAATGCTTCCATTATTTTACTGAACCGCGATTCAGTCCTCCGTTATTTTAACCGAGCCAATGAAGAAGGAAAATTCCAGGTCAAAAATATCAAACCCGGGAGCTACATTATTTTGGCCACTTACCCTAAATTTGAACTATATAGTGATACGATCCAAATTGCAGACAAAGATCTCGACCTGCATGATATCAAAATAAATTCCCAAAGAAATGTGTTGCAGGAGGTGATTGTCACCCGACGTCTTCCAATTACACTGAAAGGCGACACCATCGAATATGATGCGGCGAGTTTTGCAACAGAAAAAAATGCGAAGCTAGAGGATTTACTACGTCGTCTACCCGGTTTCACGGTTACCGGAGATGGAAGTATCACGGCTCAAGGAAAATCTGTACAGAAAGTGTTTATCGATGGGGAAGAATTTTTTGGCTATGATCCTAAAATAGCCATTCGAAATGTACGGGCAGATGCCGTTGACAAGGTGCAGCTCTATGAGAAAAAATCGGAGGAAGCTGAGCTGTCAGGCATCGATGATGGCGTAAGAATTCAGACAGTTAATGTTGTACTCAAAGAGAAAGCAAGAAAGGGTGTCTTTGGAAACATGGAAGCATTGGCTGGATCAAAAGAATTGTATGCGGGAAATCTCTTTGCGGCGAAATTTAATAAGACTGAGCGGATTGGCATCACCGCGAGTCACAACAACATGGGCAGTTCAAGCGGCCGTGAAGGCTCTCTACGCATGAACAACCAAATTACGGGCGAACCTCTGAACACAAACCTTGGTGCCAATTATGAAAATCAGTTCTTCAAAAAAGCCCTAAAAGTCAATGCCAACTATGGTTACGACAACAACAGCAACAGGAATCACTCGGAGACTTACAATAAGAATGTACTGCCAGACGAGTCCATTCAGGAAAAAAACAGCAAAAACGATAATGAAAGGCATAGTCGAAGCAATGGTTTAAGGTCAAACCTTAACATACGACTGGATTCCACGCAAACTATGGACCTGCAATCCAATGCCAATTGGGCCACCAACGCTAATCTAACCTATACAGACAGCAAAACGGGCGACGGATCAGGTAATCCGATCAGCGACTTTAGAGAGAACAATCAATCGAACTCTTCAAGCTCTAACAATAATTTTCGGTTAAATTATAGAAAACGGTTAAAAGCGGGTCGTTCCGTCAACCTAATGGTCGGGAATAACCACAAAGAGTCAAATTCAGACAGCAAAGTCTATTCGCGAACCTATTTCTACAAAACAGGAGACAGCACAATTATTGATCAAGATCGGCACGGACGGACTAGCGGAAATGACTTCAACTCGTCAATTAACTTCAATAACCGAATCAGTGACTATATCAATCTAGCTTTAGGTTATAGCTTCAATCATTCGAAGAATACAAATACCCAAAATTCGATAGACAATATTACCCAAAAGTTTGATTCGCTGTATTCTCAAAACCAGATCGACAATAACACCAATCAGGGCGTTAATGTGAATTTTTCCTATCGTAGGGAAAAGTTGGAGATCAATTTTTCCAACCGTACGTTCTATAAGAATCAGAAGTTAAATGATAGTTATAGGTCAATCGATCTCGCCCGGAATTTTTGGGACAACAATTTAAATGTTGATGCGAATTATCGCCTTTCAAATAGCAAAAATATACGTTTAGCTTATCAAAGTTCGAATATCATTCCATCCTTTGATCAGTTACAACCGCTGCAACCTCAGACCAACCCTTTGTTTCAACAAGTTGGTAATCCTGACCTAAAACGTGCGGTGAACAATAATATTTCGGCCAACTATAATGCTTTCAGTTTATTGAAAGGAACCAACATCAATATCAACGGAAACTTATCTTTCGTAAATAATCCGATTGTCAACAAAACAACCATACTGGACAACTCTGCCCAGATCAGTACTTATGAAAATCTATCCGGCAAATCCAACTGGAATGGTGGTCTGAATATCAACCATATGCAGCCTTTGGCCAATCGACGTATCAATTTTAACAAAAGTGCAAATGTTAGATTTAACAACAGCTATAGCTACACCAAATTTGAAGGCGGACAATCCGGTGGCGAGTTTCTGCTGAACAATGCAAAGAATACCAACTTTAGCCTAGGTTCAAGCTTAAATGAACAAGATTCAGAAGGGTTCGATTTCGACCTTTCTGCAAACGCCGGCTTCAATATCCAACAAAACTCGATCAACACACAATACAACGCAACAAGTTTTCAAGGTGGGACCTCGGCCTATGTCAAATACTTTCTACCAAAGAAGTTTAATATCATGGCCAACCTTTTCTATAGCTACACAGGACCTACAAAACTCTATAAGAAATCAATCAATCAATTTTATACCAATATCGAATTGGAGAAAAAAGTACTGAAAGATGAGAGCATGACACTCAGCGTAAAGGCCTTTGACCTTTTCAACACCTTTAACAACACACGCCGTAATGCGAGTGACACCAACTATTCCGAATCTGTTCAACAGGTATTGACGCAGTATTTTTTGGTCGGTGTAAAATGGGATTTCAACAAATATCTAGGGAAAGGAAATGATTAAAAAAATATATTTAACACTAATCATCTGCTGCTTGTATGGTTTATCCCTTCAGGCACAATACGCCTATTTTGGAAGTAGGGGTACCATCAGTTTTGACAAAGTTACCTACACAAAAGCACGCATACGGCAGATGTCCAACGACATGAACTCGAAAGGAATGGACAGGGGTATGGGAATGATGGAATATCTCGACAAGCTACCGGATTCACATACAGAAAAATTAAACTTCTACTTTGATGAGAATTCTACCCTGTTGATGCCCGAGGAAAGCGAGGGTACCGAAAAGCAACGTGCTGAAGTAAAAATGGCTGCACCTACGATAAGTTCGGCAAATGGCAGAAGGGGCAGATCTCAGGGTGCGGCCCGAAGCGGAGGAAACCAAAGGGGGCAGTTTAGAGCTGGCGCCAACAAGAATGGCAAGGTCCTCTACCAGGATCTGAAAGCTGGTACAGCAGACATCCAGCTTGATATCGACGAAAAATACATTCTTTCGGAAACATTGGACAGCATCACTTGGCGTTTCACCGAAGAGTTCCGCAATATTGCTGGTGTAAATTGCCGTAGAGTCAACGGTGCCACCAAAGACTCACTTTATCTGATTGCCTACTATTCGGAAGAAATCCCAGTATCGGCCGGACCAGCCTTGAGCCATGGCCTCCCGGGAATGATATTGGGTCTTGTCATCCCAGAAATGCACATTCAATATTGGGCTACCAATATCGCCTATACCAATAAACTTATTCCTTCTGACTGGCGGGATAAGAAATCAAAAAAAATGAAACTTGCCGAATTTTCGGAAATCTTTGGCAGATATATGCCACGCAATCGCCAAAACGAGTCAGCAAAAAAAAGGATATTAGAGCAACTGGTGTATTGAAAATGTCAGTTTGGCAGTACCTAAAGACAAATTGATGACAAATAGTGTTTTTTTTACAAAACTTTTGGATTGGCATAAGGGTTGATAATAGACTGATAGAATTTATTAAGTAAAAAATTAAAACACAAGATATGTCTAAAATTATAGGAATTGACTTAGGTACTACAAACTCATGTGTTGCCGTAATGGAAGGTAACGAGCCTGTAGTAATTACGAACAACGAAGGTAAACGTACAACTCCTTCGATCGTAGCTTTCGTAGAAGGTGGCGAGCGCAAAGTTGGGGACCCAGCAAAGCGTCAAGCAATTACTAACCCGCATAAAACTATTTATTCCATCAAACGTTTTATGGGACTTTCATACGATGAAGCTGTGAAAGAAGCTGAACACGTACCTTATAAAATCGTTAAAGGTGACAACAATACACCTCGTGTAGAAATTGATGACCGCAAATATACACCACAAGAGATCTCTGCCATGATTCTTCAAAAAATGAAGAAAACAGCTGAGGATTTCTTAGGTCAAGAAGTAACTGAAGCTGTTATTACAGTTCCTGCATATTTCAACGACGCACAACGTCAAGCAACAAAAGAAGCTGGTGAAATCGCTGGTTTATCTGTAAAACGTATCATCAACGAACCTACAGCTGCAGCTTTAGCTTACGGTTTAGACAAAGCACACAAAGACATGAAAATTGTTGTGTTTGACTGTGGTGGTGGTACACATGACGTTTCGGTATTGGAATTAGGTGACGGTGTATTTGAAGTTAAATCTACTGACGGTGATACACACTTAGGTGGTGATGACTTTGATAACGTAATCATCAACTGGTTGAACGAAGAATTCAAAAGTGAAAACAATGGCTTTGACTTGAAAAAAGACCCAATGGCATTGCAACGTTTGAAAGAAGCAGCTGAGAAAGCGAAAATTGAATTATCAAGCGCAACTTCTACTGAAATCAACTTGCCATATATCACTGCTGATGCAACTGGTCCAAAACACTTAGTTCGTTCATTATCACGCGCTAAATTTGAAGCTTTGGCTGCTGACTTGATCAAGAGAACAATTGCTCCTTGTGAGTCTGCATTGAAAAATGCTGGTTTCAGCAAATCTGATATTGATGAAATTATCTTAGTAGGTGGTTCTACTCGTATCCCTGCAATCGTTGATGCTGTAAAAGCATTCTTCGGAAAAGAGCCTTCTAAAGGTGTAAACCCAGATGAAGTTGTAGCTTTAGGTGCTGCTATCCAAGGTGGTGTATTGACAGGTGAAGTAAAAGACGTTTTATTATTGGATGTTACTCCACTTTCATTAGGTATTGAGACAATGGGTGGTGTGATGACTAAATTGATCGAAGCAAATACAACAATTCCAACTAAAAAATCGGAAACATTCTCTACTGCTTCAGACAATCAGCCATCTGTAGAAATTCACATCTTACAAGGTGAACGTCCTATGGCAAACCAAAACCGTACAATCGGCCGTTTCCATTTAAATGACATTCCACCAGCTCCTCGTGGCGTTCCTCAAATCGAAGTTACTTTTGATATTGATGCGAATGGTATCATCAAAGTATCTGCAAAAGATAAAGCTACTGGAAAAGAACAAAATATCCGTATCGAAGCATCTTCAGGTTTGTCTGACGACGAAATCAAACGCATGAAAGAAGAAGCTGAAGCAAATGCTGATGCTGACAAAAAAATGAAAGAAGAAGCTGACAAAGTAAATGCAGCTGACGCTTTAATCTTCTCAACTGAAAAACAATTGAAAGAATATGGCGATAAAATTTCAGCAGATAAAAAAGCGCCAATTGAAGCTGGCTTAACCAAATTAAAAGCTGCTTACGAGGCGAAAAACTTTGCTGATATCGACGCTGCTTCCGAAGAATTGCAAAATGCTTGGAATGCTGCCTCTGAAGAAATGTATGCTGCTTCTCAAGGTGGTGCACAACAACCTCAAGGTGATGCAGGTCAAGCTCAAGGTGGAAACCAAGGTGGTGATGATGTAACTGACGTAGATTACGAAGAAGTGAAGTAATCACTCCTCCTCATAAAAAAAGCTCCGGGATTAATCCTGGAGCTTTTTTTATGGCTATCATTTTCACTATCTCACTTCACATTCAACGAGATCCTGCTTATGTATTTCTAACTACTTCTTATTTTTATAGTGACTTAATATTCCTTTGTCCAATGTCGCCCATATACCTGCTGGCATAGCCGCCTTCTTTAAGGCATTATTTGTCCAGGTATTGCAAGAATAAAACATGCTATAGGCTCCCTTTGCTTCATAAAAAGCATCTGAGTCACCATACTGTGCATCTGTTTTCACCAAAATAGTTTCCGCTTGATTTCGATCCAACGAATCTTCTATATATTTTATCAGATCCCTATATTGGGATCTACTGATCTGATAAGCAAAACATAACTCATCCTGCTGAACCGTATTGTAATAGGTCACATGAATGGCAGACTCCCCCAATCCAAAGGCAGCAACAAAGGCCGTCGATGCTTTTAAATCCTTCCATTCTGGTGTGTCCAAATAGAATCCTTTATCACCCCAACCGATACCCACATACCGATATCCGCTATGTTTCCCAACCGTATTTCCATAAGGAAATAGTTGCGACCAATCCATCTCTTCGTTAACGACAGGCAATACAATATCGGTATGAATACCATTGGACTGAACAAAAACCTGAATCGTCTTCTCTTCGTCTATATTCTTCGTTGGAGCCGAAATTCTTGACAGACTGTATTCAGCAACAATATAGAGCACACAAAAAGACAACAATCCTAAAATAATATAACCAAACACCTTAAGAATTTTTTTCATCTAAGATCTATTTCCGCTCAATTAATCTAGCGCACAGGTCAAAAAAAACCTGTATTGCTTGACAATACAGGTGAAAGATAAGCTATTTCTTTTAGCTCTTAAAATAACTTTTCAGGATATATTCCATCAGCTACTAATTTCGAAATCGATTCTTGTACGATAGGTTTATCTTCTTTATAAGTTACGCCAAACCATTTCGAAGAAGTTGGGATCACTTTAAAATCAGCCAACTTATGTTTCACCATATAATCCGGTACGGAAGGAATGAAAAATTCTGCTTTTAAATTCTCCTTATTTTCCTCAACAAATGCAGGGAACATCGCCTGCGCCACTTCGAAAATCTTTGGTGTAAAACCCCAAAAGTTCATCGAAACGCGGGTTTTTGGATCTAGGTCTGTTTCAACACCATTTTCTTCATAAACGATTTTGCGATCGTCACCTTCACCTTTGTAGTATATATTTGTACGTTCAGTTACACTTTCCATGTGTCCAGAAGGGGTAACCTCACATACTCCGCGTGAAACATAACCATAATCAGACATGGTATTTCCAACCTGGAAGCCCATCAATGACATTTGCTCATCAGAAACTTCGGTTGTTAAGAATTCGGCCATTTTTTGAAAAGAATCCGAGCCATAGAAATCGTCTGCATTGATTACACAAAAAGGTTCATGCACTTTATCCTTAGCGCTCATCACCGCATGGGCAGTACCCCAAGGTTTAGTTCTTTCGATAACGTGGTTAACGCCAAATTTCGTTAGGTCAAAATCTTGAAAAGCGTAATCTACTTCTATTTTACCTTTCAATTTTTCATCAAAAACTTCTTTCATTTTATCTAGGAACTCCTCCCTGATAATGAAGACAACTTTTCCAAATCCTGCGCAAATGGCATCGTAAATTGAATAGTCAATAATTGTCTCGCCGTGTGGGCCAAAACTGTCGACTTGTTTTAAAGAACCATACCGGCTAGCCATTCCTGCTGCCAAAATCAAAAGGGTTGGTTTACTCATATTTAAATTGCGTTAATAGAATTTTCTTTTCGTCCGCAAACTTAGCTAAATTTGCCCTTAAAAGCAAATTTAGCTAAGTTCAGCTCCACCTTCAAAGGTATAGTATTGAAACGAAAAGAATCAAAAAATTATTGTTATTTCTTTTTTAAAAATGCGTTTAATAAACCCGTCGCTAATTTGCCCAACAACTTAACTCCTTCCCGTGCTAGCGTCGTTGTCGCAGTTCGTTGTGCAGCCTCCAAAGGCGTCTGTCTTCTGGAAGAAGGCCGACTTGCCTTCTCTGCTTCTTTTTCCTGTGCCGCACGTTGTTGTTCCTGCTCAGCGGCCTGCATTCTTTCATCTATGATTTCAGCTGCAGAACGATTTTCCTGTCGCTCCTGGTATTTAGCTTTCAAATCAGACTGATTGATAATCTGGTTGATTGTTGCATCAGCTGCAGGCCCCATCACGGCACGTGCTGGTACCAAATGCGTAGCAACAACCTCTGTAGGAATACCTTTGTCGTTCAATACGGTAATCAATGCCTGTCCCGTCCCCAAAGCGGTCAACATCTGATCAATTTCATAAAAATCAGATTTTGGATACGTTTTGACTGTCTTCTTTAAGTTTTCAGCATCGTTGGGTGTAAAGGCACGCAATGCATGCTGCACCCGATTTCCCAATTGCGCCAATACAGACTCCGGTACATCGGTTGGAGACTGTGTACAGAAGAAAACACCTATCCCCTTCGAACGGATAAGACGAATAATCTGATCCACCTGTGTCAAAAAGGCTTTAGGAGCTCCGTTGAACAGCAGATGGGCTTCATCAAAGAAAAAGACCAGCTTCGGTTTATCCAGGTCGCCAACTTCGGGCATATTTTTAAACAATTGTGCCAATAAACTCAATAAGAATGTAGAATACAGTACAGGTTGATCTTGCACATCGGAAATATTCAACAGGCTAATCACGCCTTTCCCATCTACTTTTTGAAACAAATCGTTGATGTCAAACTCTTTCTCGCCAAAGATATGAGCCAAACCTTGCTGCTCCAAAGCGACGATCTTACGCAGGATAGTTCCCGAGCTGGCGGAACTAATCTTACCATAATCGCTTTTGATTTCTTCGCTACCAGGTCCTTCTGAAAGGTAGCTTAGCAGTTTTTTGGTATCTGAAAAATCGATCAATGGCATTTGATGATCTTGCGCATATTTAAACATTGCGGCCAATACCCCTGTTTGTGTTTCATTGAGTTCCAGGATCCGGCCCAGCAAGACAGGTCCGAAATCTTCTACGGTAATCCGCATAGGAATCCCCTTATTGCCAGAAAGTGAATACAGTTCAACGGGAAATGACGACGGCTCAAACGGCACGCCCACGGCGTTTCCCCGATCAATAAGGGCCTGATTGGTGACACCTGGTTCTGCTAAGCCTGATAAATCGCCCTTGACATCCAGCATAAATACAGGTACAGAGGCATCCGACAACTGTTCGGCGATTAATTGTAGCGTACGCGTTTTACCGGTTCCGGTGGCCCCGGCAATAAGTCCGTGACGGTTCATCATTTTCAAGGCTAGATTCACTTTTGCCTCAGCCAAAATTTCACCATTGAGCATTCCCGCTCCCAGATAGATAAATGCTCCCTTGGGATTATAGGAGGCCTGGACCTTCTCAATAAATTGTTCTTTATTTGCCATACGAAAGGCTTAATATTTATAAATCAAAGAAAATTGAAAACTTTTCAAAAAATAATCTCTTCGTCACAATTTCGTGCCAAATTTTATTTTTAGTGCACTATTAATTTGAATTTAACATAGAATTACTATTTTTACGATGTAAAACAGTAAGATTAAAGGTAATAAAAAATGTTAAATAAGCGGTTTAGATTTGTGGCAGCATTCCTTTGTGCTATCATCTTTTTCACAAAGATGGCCATCTCTATTTCGCCTATTTTTTCCAACAGCTTAGATCAAAGCACCATCTTACAGGTCGTTTTACAACTTGAAATCGAAAACAATAACGGTGCAAGTAACGACACACTTGAAACCGCCTCAAAATTTTTCAATACAAAAACAGAAGAACCTATTGTATTTGAAACCATTATCGTTGAGAACCAAGGAAAACAGAAGAATTATCTTAAAAATGAGAAAAGCATTTTAGCTTTCCATCCTACGGTTCCAACACCGCCTCCTAACTGTTAATAAAGGCATCCCTCGGGGATGTACTTCCATCGACCCGCATGCAAAAGATAAAGCATGTGCGGTATCCTTGATTTTTCTGAAGTAACCTATCTGCTTTAGTTCGGTTGAATCTTATCGTTGAGCTTTCTCAGCAAGACACTTTGTCAATGCTCTTGAAGGTCAGATGATATAACGATACACAGCTACAGCTCACTAAAGGTTGCCTGATGAAAACTTTATTTATAGATAAACACAAATTTTATGTTTGGAACTCGTACGTCGGCTTTTCTGAAACTATCGAAAAGAGACTTAAAATATGACTTCCCTGCTAGTGTTGTGGTGTTTTTGGTGGCACTTCCATTATGTTTGGGAATTGCAATGGCCTCTGGTGCGCCATTGTTTGCAGGATTATTGACTGGTGTAATTGGTGGAATTGTTGTCGCTTCAATCAGTAAATCACCACTCAGTGTAAGTGGGCCAGCTGCTGGTCTTACCGTTATTGTCTTAGGTGCTATTCAAAGCCTGGGCGCATATGAAACCTTTCTACTTGCCGTCGTGATCGCTGGTGTAGTGCAGGTCATTCTTGGTATATTAAAAGCCGGGATGATCGGCAATTATTTCCCTTCAGCGGTCATTGTCGGTATGCTTGCCGCGATCGGCATCACAATTATCATGAAGCAGATTCCTTTGGCATTGGGCTTAGTGGAAACACATGCCTTCGAAATGGACAATGGACATGGTATTGGCGCCTATTTTGATACGATCGCCTCTGCGATCAACTTTGGTGCATTGATCATCTGTGCACTATCATTGGCAATTCTAATCTTCTGGCCATCTATTCCAAAGCTTAATAAGGTTCCGGCCCCATTGGTTGTCGTGATTCTGGGCGTAAGCTTAGCTTATTTTTTCAACGGCTCAGCGCTCCAATTGCACGATAAACAATTTGTTTTGGTCCCTATTGTAGGTTCTTTTGCTGAATTCACAGGATTATTTACCCTACCGGACTTCACACAGATTGTCAACAAAGATGTGTGGATAGCTGCATTTACGATTGCAATTATTGCAAGTCTAGAAACCTTATTGAGTATCGAGGCGGTTGATAAAATAGACCCTTACAAAAGAAATACGCCAACCAACCGTGAACTCGTTGCACAAGGAATCGGTAATATGACCAGTGGACTTCTAGGCGGTCTACCCTTAACATCCGTTATCGTACGCTCATCAGCAAACGTCAATGCAGGTGGAAAAACAAGACAGTCTGCTATCATGCATGGTATGTGGCTATTGGTCGCTATGCTCGCTATCCCAACAATGCTGAATATGATTCCTTTGGCCTGTTTAGCGGCTATCCTTCTCCATACAGGGTATAAATTGGCTAAACCAAGCCTATTCACCTCAATGTACAAAAAAGGCTTAGATCAATTTATTCCATTTTTTGTCACCATTGTAGCGATCGTGTTTACCGACCTTCTTATGGGTGTAGGAATAGGTATTGTCGTGGCGACATTCTATATTTTGAGAGCAAATATGAAAAATGCTTTCAAATATAATATTGAAAAAGACAATGAAGAAGATAAGGCCGTCATTACATTAGCGGAGGAAGTATCCTTTTTGAACAAGGTTCCTATCCAACAGAAATTATACAGCTTACCAAAATCTATCAGTAAGATCCGCATCGATGGAACATTCAGTAAATTTATAGACAAGGATGTCATCGAAGTCATAAAAGATTTTGAGCAGAACGCGAGAAGTAAGGGAAAAGACATCGAGCTTTTGCAGGTTGTCTATAAAAAACCCTCCTCATAAGGGAAAGGTTTTCGACGTATCGCGTAAGCCATTACGTTCCATCGTTCTACCAGCACCCTTGGTTGAAACAAGAGGAAGGATTATTGAACATCAAGAACAGATTTTCAATAAAAAATAAGTTGTTTGAAGTAAACAATGAATTTAGACATTTGTATTATTATAATAAAATCGAAACGATGCCTTTGGGCAAGAGTGAAATAAGAAGAATATGGAAAATAAAGATTTAAAAATAGGATTTGACAATATCATAAAAGGAAATAAAGAGTGGATGGAATTCGTAAAGAATGACGCTACGGGACGCTTCCAACAACTTGCTAAAGGTCAAAATCCGGAAATTCTTTGGATCGGTTGTGCAGATAGCCGTGTGCCCGCAAATGAATTGACCGGTACAAAGCCGGGGGAGGTTTTCGTTCACCGTAATATTGCCAACATGGTCATTCACTCGGATATGAGTATGCTTTCCGTATTAGACTATGCCGTGAATGTGCTGAAAGTAAAACATGTGATTATCGCTGGTCACTATGGCTGCGGTGGTGTTGCGGCATCTTTAAGCCGTAAGCAGTATGGTATTATCGACAACTGGTTGGGCCATATCAAGGATGTCTATCGCTTACATAGTGCAGAGATCGATGCGATCCAGGAACATGATAAAAAAGTAAATCGCTTAATCGAGCTCAACGTACAAGAACAGGTTTTCAATCTTTGTGCGACGTCGATTATCCAAAACGCATGGAAAGAGCGTAATGATCTTGCGGTACATGGAATGATTATCAATATCGGCACGGGAGAATTGATCGATCAACACTGTACCTTTACCAATAATGATGAGCTAGGTGAAGTCTTCGCTTATAAATAGAGTAGTAACAAAAATCGGTAAAAAGGGACGAAATTTCGTCCCTTTTTTATTTGATATCCCAACGTTATTAAGTCTCTCCATTCCAACAGATACAGCTGCAATATTCAACCGCTCATGCTAAGCCGAATATCTACGATCTCCTAGCTAATATTTCACGGCGAATAATTAACTTTGTATTATGAGTGAAGAAAAATCATTAAATTTTATCGAGGAAATTGTCGAAGAGGATCTTCGTACAGGGAAGCATGGCGGACGTGTATTGACACGTTTTCCTCCTGAGCCAAATGGTTACCTCCACATTGGTCACGCCAAATCCATCTGCTTGAATTTTGGATTAGCACAGCAGTATAATGGCAAGACTAATCTACGTTTTGATGACACTAACCCTGTCACTGAGGACACTGAGTATGTTGAAAGTATCAAGAAAGATATTCAATGGCTTGGATTCCAGTGGGCAGAGGAATTATATACTTCAGATTATTTCGAGACACTATATAGTTATGCCGTTGATCTAATTAAAAAAGGTCTAGCTTATGTCGACGACAGTACTGCTGAAGAAATTGCAGCAGCAAAAGGTACCCCAACAGAACCGGGTGTTCCCACTCCCTATCGCGATAGGTCTATTGAGGAAAATCTAACCTTATTCGCGGCTATGCGTGCCGGTAAATACCAAGATGGTGAAAAAGTGCTACGTGCAAAGATTGATTTAGCTAGCCCCAATATGCATTTGCGTGATCCTTTGTTATACCGCATCAAACATGCGCATCACCACAGAACAGGGGATCAATGGTGTATCTACCCAATGTATGATTTTGCGCATGGACAATCAGATTCCATTGAGAAAATTACACATTCGATCTGTACGCTGGAATTTATTCCACACCGTCCACTTTATGATTGGTGTATTGATAAATTGGAGATTTTCCCTTCCAAACAATACGAATTTGCACGTTTGAATATGACTTATACCGTCATGAGTAAACGTAAATTGCTGCAGTTGGTCAATGAGAAGTTTGTTGAAAGCTGGGACGACCCGCGTATGCCTACGATCTCAGGATTGCGCAGAAGAGGGTACACACCTGCGAGTATCCGCAACTTCTGTGAAAAAATCGGCGTTCAAAAACGTGAAAACATGATCGATGTCAGTCTTTTGGAATTTTGTATCCGTGAGGATCTCAACAAAACGGCATGGCGCAGAATGGCTGTTCTTGATCCAATCAAATTGGTGATCACCAACTATCCTGATGGTCAGGTAGAGGATCTTCTTGGCGAGAACAATCCAGAAGTCGAAGGTGGTGAAGGTTCACGCTCCATTCCATTTTCAAAGGAGCTCTGGATAGAGCGCGATGATTTTATGGAAGATGCACCAAAAAAATTCTTCCGTTTAGGCCCTGGGCTTTCTGTACGTTTGAAACATGCTTACATCGTCACCTGTCATGATTTTGTGAAAGATGAAAATGGCCATGTAACGGAAGTTCATTGTACGTATGTTCCAAACTCAAAATCGGGAGAAGACACTTCGGGATTAAAAGTAAAAGGAACAATCCACTGGATCTCTGTTCCACATGCAAAAGAAGCCGAAGTGAGACTGTACGACAGATTGTTCAATGATGAAAATCCTGCCGCTGCAGAAGATTTTAAAGCATCGATAAATCCTGAAAGCCTACATATCATTGAACGTGCTTACATTGAACCGGATCTTGCAAATGCAACCCCGGGGAAAGGATATCAATTTATACGATTGGGGTATTTTACCTTAGATACACATTCAACTCCAGCTCATTTAGTCTTTAACCGTACGGTTACATTAAAAGATTCTTGGGGTAAGGAAGTAAAGAAAAACGCGTAAAATCGTAACCCATAAAAAGAAGAGGTTGGAAGTGATTCCAACCTCTTCTTTTTATAGTGTATTCTTATCCCCAATATTCTCCAACATGCTGGATTTATATCCCCATTAATCTGGCTAAACTACAGCTCTGTCAACCTCTTGGAACATCAGCTCTCATAGATAAAGCTTCCCAAAGAATCCACTCCTGCTCGAAAATGACCACCTTTTATCAGGTTAGCTCGTTCTCAATCCAGATAACTGCTTGAAAACTGCCTGCCCGTTTACTTTCTTCGAACTGAAAAACTACAACAGCCGATTTATGCCCTCCCGTACTTCTCTTTTTTTTACAGCAGTAATTTATAAAGGTACATCATCTGCAATAAGAAAAACATCGTATCATTCATTTTTCAACCTGATTATCGTCACTCTTTTGCCGTGATTTTAGCAATAGTTTTACAGCAAACAAAATACCCTTAATGATATGAAAAAGCTACTTTTAATTGCACTGACACTCACCCTAGGCGCACTAAGTTTACAGGCACAAACAATCCCTAATCAACGCTGGCAAATGAGACTCAGAGGTGTGACAGTCATGCCAAACGAATCGGCCAATATTAATACCATAGGCGGAGACGTCGACATCAATACGAAATTTATCCCTGAACTGGACTTCACCTATTTCTTCACAAAAAACATTGCTGCGGAATTGATCCTTGGGACTACAAAACATAAAGTTAATACAACCGGTTCAAATTTAACTGCCATTGGTGGCAGTTCATCCAGCAATGTCGATCTTGGCAGTGTATGGCTCCTTCCTCCGACACTGACAGCTCAGTATCATTTCTTCCCCGATGGTGCCATTAAACCTTATGTAGGTGCAGGAATAAATTATACAATATTCTATAGCGTCAACGCGGGACAAACGGTAAAAAATGTAAAATACGATAATGCTTTCGGTTTTGCGACTCAGCTGGGAATTGATTTTAAGCTATCTGAAAAATATTTCGTGAATTTGGATGCGAAGTACATTCTTTTAAAAACCGATGTCAATGTTGATGCATCAAATCTTGCACCTAACTTATCCATACCGGCAAAAGTTGACATCAATCCCTTCCTGCTCGGCTTTGGAGTCGGCATGAAATTCTAATCATTTGGCTCATTCCCTATCCTATATGTATCGAGGCCTCTTCCAATATTTTAGAAGAGGCCTCATATGGTTTTTTCACCTCAAGCATAGCAGTCAATTTGCCGTTTAGGCAGACTGCGTAAATTTGGTTCAGTGTGTCATCAAAATTATTCTACTCCGTACCAATTTTGATATTGCTGTCTCAAGCGCTCAACACGTGCCAATCGCTTGGTATCTTTTGCTTCCAATAAAATAGCCTGGTACCGGTCTACAGAATCCAAACCGGTCTGAATATCATTCCACTCGAAGCTCAGGTTTTTCTTATCCGTCACCAACTGATGTAGATACTCCATATTTTCAGCCACATAATCAAGGTTTCGGTCCATCATCCTGTTGGCTAGCTGCGGTTGTCCCGAACGATATAGACTATCGATAATATCGGCATAATTGATGGCATCTGACATCGCATATACGCGATCGGGTAATTGATCGTATGCTTTTTTCGCTACTTCCCCAGCTTGTTTGACCTGACCATTGGCCAAGAGTATCCGGGCGGCTTTTCCAAATATATCACGGGCGTACATACTTGTAAAGCGAAACGAATCGGTATCCAAATACTGTGCATTTTTAACATTGCCCCACTGATACGTATGCATAATATTGTTATATAATGCTTCCATATTAACTAGCCCGGCCTGCTCATTTCGTTTTCCTGTCGACTGATCTGTAGCAGCAACAGGCATCAATCGGGAAGTAAAGCCCTCATTGACCAGGTATTTATCCAGACCCAATTTAATGTCACTTGGCAACATGTTCGAAAAATATATCGGTCTGTCCCAATGGTTATTTTCAAGCACCGATAACAGGGTTAAATCCGCCCTGGTCAGATGATCATTCGGAATTTCCCATTCCATTGCAGAAACAATAGCATCCTGAAAATAAGCCGGAACCGCATTTTTCTTAACCACCTCCTCTTTATCAACGCGCAATTGGACTTTCTTGGAAGGGAAATAGTTTTCCATATCACCTGAATTCAGCTGAACTTTATACTCCGGATCATCCGATGTGACAAACTGCAATAATTGCTGTATATCCACCGCATTATCAAGCTGTCTATCCACAAAAGGGATATAATCACGAACGCCTTTTTTTGTCTTTTCAGCTGGGATCGTCACGGGAAGACCTGCCGCTTGATACGTCGGCTGCTTCGCCTGCTGCATATACCAATCGCCAGTCAGATAACTTAATACCACAACCCGAACATCCGGGCGTACTCCTTCCACTTCTTGCAAATACCATACAGGAAATGTATCATGATCTCCATAGGTAAATAGAATAGCATTTGGAGCGCAGGATTCTAAATAATTACGTGCCATATCCCTTGCCAGCGATTTTTCAGAACGATTATGATCATCCCAATTTTGATGGGCCAAAATAATGGGACCGCCCAATAAAGCGAAAGAAATACCTGTCGCTAACGCATACCGTGTTTGTACAAAACGATTGAGAAACCGAACAAATGCTATTGCTCCCAGTCCGATCCAGATCGCAAACGCATAAAAAGATCCTACGTAAGCATAATCTCGTTCCCGAGGTTGCATAGGAGTTTGGTTAAGATAAACAACGATCGCTATTCCCGTAAACACAAACAGTAAGGTCAAGACCAAGGTATAAGGTTTATTGTTTCGATACAACCAGATCGCTCCGGCTATTCCCAGTAGCAATGGAAGGAAAAAATAGGTATTCCGGCTCGGGTCATGCTCCTGTGATTGGGATATTTTATCTTGCCCTCCCAAACGCCAATTATCCAATGGTTTAATCCCCGACAACCAGTTGCCGTCACTATAGGTCCCATACCCCTGCCTGTCATTCTGTCTACCGACAAAATTCCACAAGAAATATCGGGTGTACATATCACCCAGTTGAAAATTAAAAAAGAACTTAAAATTATCCGAGAACTGTGGCTGCTGCCCCTCCTTCAAATTGAGGTAACTCCTATAATAAGCCTGATGGGCTCCATCTTGACTATATATGCGGGGAAAGAAAGTTTCCTTATCAAACGTATACTTATCGACCTGACTAAAAGGAATATACCCTGATTCATCTTTGCGATAACCGGTTTTACTCTCGACACCAACGACTTGTGAATCATAATTGGGTCCTTTGAGTAAAGGTTCCCGGATATATTGCTCCCGGCTCAGATAACCCAAAAAAGAAAACACATTGTCCGGCGCATTATTGTTTAACGACGGATTGGCTTTTCCACGGATTAAAACCATGGTATAGGAGCTATAACCAAATAGAATAAAACAAAAGACCAGCAGCCCGGTGTGCAGTGTGTATTGCCGCTTTTTATAAGAATAATATAGCCCATAAACGAGGAAGCACCCCAACAGCAGACAAAAGAAGAAGATGCCTGAGCCAAAGCCCAAACCTAGCGAGTTTACAAATAAGAGGTCTACCTTAGCTGCGAGACCGACCAACCATTGAATAATTCCCCACAAAACAGCCCCCAAGATCAGCACTCCTACCAAGAAAGCTTTTATTGTACCTTTCACACTAACCTGTCCTGCTCTTCTGAAATAGACAACCATCGCTATAGCCGGAATTGCCAACAGATTTAATAGGTGCACTCCGATCGAAAGGCCCATAACAAAAGCAATAAACACCAGCCAACGATCGCTACCTTCCTCATTTGCACGGACTTCCCACTTTAAAATTGCCCAAAAAACAATCGCAGTACACAATGAAGACATCGCATATACCTCGGATTCAACAGCCGAATACCAGAATGAATCACTGAAGCAGAAAGCCATTGCACCAACTAAACCCGCAGCAAAAATTTGGAAATAATTCGATAATTGAACTTTCTCTTGCCTGTTGAGTATCTTTTTGGCAATTGCTGTTATTGTCCAGAATAAAAATGTAACAGTAAGCCCACTGCAGATTGCGGATCCAATATTCATCCAATAGGCGATTTTACCTGCATTACCCAAAGCCAGGTTGGAAAATATATTCTGAATAAGAAGAAATAATGGTGCTCCCGGTTGGTGTGCCACTTCCAGCTTGTAGGCACAGGCAATAAATTCACCACAATCCCACCAGCTTACCGTCTTTTCAACGGTGGCGATATATACACATGTAGCAATTAGTCCGCAAGCAAAGCCGAGTAGAGAATTTAATCTAGTGTACGTCATAAGGTCAATTTGGTCTATTGTTAAAATCCTTTTTAGCACTTTAAGTTAAAAAGTTATCCTGACTCCAATAAGTTAATTAACACTATTTAACACAAGTACCTGACTATAAACAGGCTATTAAACCAAACAGGCTATTAAACCCTGAATATAGAGATCGACCTAAAACCACACGATCGAAATTCTGAACTTATTATAAGCTTTCACAACGAATACTACCCCAAAAAAAAGAGAGCTTATGCGCTCCCTTTTCGTATTATTTTTATGAGTTAGGCTAGTTTTTCAACAATCTTCTTTGTTGGACCAGGATTACTCATCGTATAGAAATGTAATACCGGAGCGCCAAATTTAATCAGCTCCTGACATTGTTGCACCAACCACTCTTCACCTACTTGTCTAACGTCGGCATTCGTTTTACATGCTGAAACAGCATCGCTCAGTTCCTCCGGAATATCTAAATGAAATATCCTTGGTAGGGTAACCAACTGTTTTTTCGTTGTCAGTGGTTTCAATCCTGGAATAATAGGCACATGGATTCCATTGTCCCTACATTTTGTTACAAACTCCTTATATTTTTCAACATTAAAGAACATCTGAGTCACAATAAACTCTGCTCCCATATCGACTTTTTGTTTCAGGTATTTAAAATCAGTATTGAAATTTGGCGATTCAAAATGCTTTTCGGGATAACCCGCTACACCGATGCAAAAATCAGTCTTTTCCGATGTGATAATGTCTTCATGCAGATACTTTCCTTTATTCATATCAGTTACCTGTTCCAGTAGGTCTGTTGCAAAGGCATGTCCACCATCGGTCGGTATAAAATCGGCATCGCCCTTACGTGCATCGCCCCGCAATACCAAGACGTTATCTATCCCCAGAAAGTTCAAATCGATCAATGCATTTTCAGTTTCCTCTTTTGTAAAACCACCACATATCAAATGGGGCACCGCATCTACTTTATATTTATTCATGATTGCAGCACATATCGCCACTGTCCCAGGACGTTTACGATAGGAAACGCGTTCCAGTAATCCACTCGCATGCTCTTTATAGATATAATCTTCCCGATGGTAGGTTACGTCGATAAAAGGAGGTTTAAACTCCATCAGTTCATCCATGGTTTTAAAAATACTTTGGATGCCCTGCCCTTTCGCCGGTGGCAATAGCTCAAAAGAAAACAATGTTTTTCCTTTGGCATTCTGGATATGATCGATAATCTTCATTAAAAAACTGTTTTTAGTTTGGTTGGCTTACATCGAAACGCACACGTCGAGGAATCGTTTATCTACATGTAACTTATCTTTCCCACATGGAGTAGGGTAGAATTTAGCACCTTGAACAATACAGGTTGCTAAGGCTTCAACGGGTCTAGTCCCTCGGCCTTTCTCTATAAGCGTTGCTAATATCGTTTTAAAAAATCAAAAGACAAAAATATTTTTTCGAAAAAGCAAAAATAGCGGCAAAAAGATTGCAATAAATACGGCTTCAGGTTTATTCCCAGGCAACAACAGGAATTTAGGCTCCACCAAATATAAAAGACTCTAAAAAAAGATAAAATTAACGATCGCGGATCATCGACAGCGAAGAGACTGACTACGTCACAACAGGATCGGCTAAAGATTCGTTGCTAGGGAATTCCGTAGATTTTTGAGATAAAATGTAATCAGTAAGAGTCCCGTAACATGGTACTCCTCTTTCGATCCATATTTAAAACCATCAAATAAATATTTGTAGGCGATTAATGCATTTTTTTCGTTGTAAAATAACTCTTTCCAAGAATCGGGAACATCTGCCCATGCCTTGAGCACAATGCCATTCTCAGCATAAATAATGGGTGATTCAACACCATCCATTCGATAATCGTGATGTGTGCCTGAACTTGATATGTGCTGGAAATAAGCGATAGAATAATCTACAAAATTCAATGCCCTGGCTTTTATCTCCATTTCACTTTCTGATTTTACAGGGGCATTTCGCCATAGATTCACTTGGCTATCAAATTTGCTCGGGGTCTCCCGGATAGGGGTTTTATCTAACGCAAAGTTGATATAAAGTTTTTCACTTGTGGGCACACGTGCTGAGCTAAACTGTGAAAAATCACCTCTCAGCTGAACAAAATCGTTTTTTACCTTAACAATATCCAAAGCGAGACTACCCTTTTTCTCATCGGTCAATTCTAATCGATCGCCGTCGAATCTATACTTACCGAAGAGTAGGATATCATCGATCGCCATGACAAACTTATCTTTATCATGGAGGGAGAGAAAGGACCGGTATATCGTAGGGTCATTACCATAGACATCTGCCTCCACATTTTGGGGTGATTCTCTTTTTACTTTATGATACTCCTCATTTGAATAGCCCAATATCATTTGGTAATTGCCTTCAGGAAAGTCCTTTTTCTTCCCAAAGAAAGCACAAGAAGACAACGAGAATAGGAATAGCAGCAGTAATAACGGTTTCAAAATAAATCAATAATTATGGCCAGTAATAATATACAGACCAAGATAAGAAATTACTGCAATAATTCGTGTACCGCTATTTATTTGAATAAGCTTGGGGATATGCTTATTCTTTATAAAGATCCACCAAGCCTTCTGGCAATTCAACTTCAATGATCTCCTCTTCGCCATCGATTCCTAAGATCAAATCATCGGACAATGGGAACATCAGTTCTTTGCCATCCATATTTACCGAAGCGACAAATTGTTGTGGAAATTCCTGAACATCTGTTATTTGCCCCAATTCACCATGGTTTTCATCAATCACTAAAAAACCGATTAAATCAGTATATCTAAAATCATCTGGATCGCGCTCGGGCATCTTATCATTGGAAAGATATAGCTTTTTACGTACAAGTACTTGAGCCTTATCGATATGATCCACATCCTCAAATGTCACATACGCTGTACTATTTTTTTGAAATTTAATGGTATCAACAAAATAAGGAACAAGTTTTTTGTTCACTTCCACAAAGACAACATCGATATTCAAACTCTCGTATTCCTCGAATTCAAAAAATAGTTGTACTTCTCCTTTAAGACCTCTTGTTTTACTGATGTAACCGATGTAAAAGCTTTGATCAATAGTCATATATTTCGTATTTAGCGATTAGCTGTGAGACATGATTTGGCAAACCATTAGCCTATTGGCTGTTTCAAAAAAAGCCGACTCAAGATTGAGTCGGCTTTCTCGAATACTTTATGAAAGAATTAACCTTCAGTTTCTTCTGATGCAGGAGCTTCAGTCTCTTCAGCAGCAGTTTCTTCCGCTACAGGAGCATTTTTAGCAGCTACAGCAGCAGCTTTTTCTTCTTTTTTCTTAGCTTCAGCCACTAAAGCAGCTTTTTTAGCTTCAGCTTTAGTTTGTGCTAAACCATCTTTTTTACCAGAGATTCTTGCATCATTAGCTTCAGTCCAAGCTGTAAATTTAGCTTCAGCAGCAGCTTCATCAAAAGCACCTTTTTTCACACCACCTTGCAAGTGTTTTTTGTAAAGAACACCTTTGTAAGAAAGGATAGCGCGAGCAGTGTCAGTTGGTTGAGCACCTTTATTCATCCAATCCAAAGCTTTTTCAAAATCCAAAACGATAGTTGCTGGATTTGTGTTTGGGTTGTAAGAACCAATACGTTCGATGAATTTACCGTCACGTGGAGCGCGAGAATCCGCTACGACTACGTGGTAAAAAGGACGTCCTTTTTTACCGTGTCTTTGCAATCTGATTTTAGTTGCCATTTTTTAATTTTATTTTATGTATTCAACATATCCCCCGAGCTTCATACTAGAGGGGATGCAAAGATAGTTATTTTTTTCTAATCATCATTATAATTTAATAAAACTTCACTGAAAACGACAGGGTTAGCTCTTTCAACAAGCTCTTTCAACCGTAATACCTGCCCCTTAGACCTTCATCTTTTCTTGCTTCCATACGGAAGCTACAACAAACTTTTCAAAAATCAAGACAAAAAACAGTTCCTTCCTTCAAAAGGACATCTTTACCAAATCGGTAAGCAGGATGAACCGTTTGGGTACAGTACCTTCGAAATAGTCATCGACATTTTTGCCAATTCACTTTTTACTTTCTACCTTCATTCTATGAAATCTGTTGCGCCATTAAAAATACTAAAAGCTTCGGCCGGTTCGGGAAAAACCTTTAGCTTGACTTTACACTATCTCACACTCCTACTCTCCAACGAGAATAGCTATAAGGAGATTTTGGCGGTGACATTCACCAATAAGGCAACCGCCGAGATGAAAGAACGTATCCTCTCGGTACTCCATGGCTTGGCAACAGGCGATCCTAACCCTAAAATTGAAGATTTCAGAAAGCTTTTACTCCAGCAGCAGCCAGACTGGAATCCGCATCTGGTACAAGAGAAAGCTTTTCGGGTGTATCGACGTATCCTACATGACTACAGTCATTTTACCATAAGTACAATTGATGGATTTTCCCAAAAAGTTATTCGCGCATTTACGTATGAACTCAATCTTGATGCTGCTTATAAGATTGAAATGAATGTCAATAAAGTGAAAAATGACCTGACAGTCATGCTTAATCAATTGCTGGATGAACGACCCGACCTACTGGATTGGATTATCGCTTATGCGGAAAAGAAAATAGCAAAAAATGAAAATTGGAACTACCGCCAACAACTAATGGGTTTGGCAAGTCTTATTTTCTCTGAAAATTTTCAGGAATTTGATGGCTACATCAATTCTGCCAATCCAAAGGAGGTTTTTAATCTCCTCAATCAGGAAGTTGAACAGAAGATAAACTCCTTCACGGAAGCGCTCTCCATGACAATTGAAGCCTTTAGTGAAACATTCAGGAATTTTAATATCTCCGAAAGTGACCTTAAAGGTAAATCGCGCAATAAAATAATCTCCGCTAGCAAAACCAATAAAAAAACGGAAAAGCTGAGCGCTTCCGAAATTGCCAAGGTACTGGAAAAGTATCTCCAGTTGATCGACAATGAAGATGCTTTTACAGATAGTGACAAAAATATACGGCATGATCTTATCGCCGCACTCAGCCCCATTCTGGCATCGTTCCAAAAGCTACACGATAATCTATCGGCTTACATTGCTTATCAAGCGGTACAAAGTAATCTCTATTACCTACGCCTGCTCAAGGAAATGAGCGACTTACTGACGCAATGGCGGCGGGATAATGGTGCTCAATTAATTTCCGACTCGCAGATTTTATTAAACAAACTCGGACTTGATGAAAATAGCGATCCAACATTTATCTGGGAGAAGATCGGCAATCGTTTTAACTACTTTTTGTTTGACGAATTTCAGGATACCTCGCGTATTCAGTGGAAAAATTATAGTCCACTACTGATCAATGCATTGGCAGATGCCAAAGGCACAATCAGCGAACACCTGATCGTTGGGGACGTCAAACAGAGTATTTATCGCTGGCGAAATGGGGATTGGCGCATACTCCTGCAACAGGTAGAACAACAGGTTGGTCATACTTTTCACTTAGACGAGGATAGCAGAACCACCTTTATCGAAAACGGAAGCCTTGACACCAATTTTAGAAGTCTTCCAAATATCATCCATTTAAACAATTACCTCTTTAGCAGTATTCCCCAGCATCTGCAACAGGTACTGAATGAAAAAGTATTCGAAAGCCTTGATGAAGAAGGTAAACAGTGGTGGATTTCTACTGGCAATGACACGATGCTGGTCAAAGCTTATGAAAACAGCCAACAGGAAATACCTGAACATAAAAAAGGGAAACTTGAGCAATTAGGATCTATCGAAATCTCTTACATTCCTGTCTCTGATGGACGCTACAGAAGAAATCAGGTTATTGAAGAATCGCTACTCCAACTATGTCAGAAAATAGGCGACTGGCTCGGTAGTGGACGATATCAGGCGCAGCAGATCGGTATCCTGGTACGGAGTAATGTGCAGGCTAAATTGGTTATCCAAAAGCTCATGGACTTCAAAAAAGAGCAGCAGCTTACATTTGAAGTGATATCTGGTGATGCATTATCCTTAGCAAGCAATGATGCTGTACTATTGTTGATCGAAACGTTGAAGGCTTTAGTCTATAATTCGGACAAACATACCATCCATAAAGCAAAGATGGGCTATCTATACCAGCATATTCAAAATAAGACAATCGATCAGAATGCATGGTTAAAATTTGCCGGCAATGACATCCGCGCACTTAAAGATTATCTCCCTGAGGCGCTGATTGACTCCTGGGAAATGGCGCAGAAACAGCCTTTAGTTCATTTAATTGAAAAACTCATTGAAATCTACGGTTTCACCACCACAGACAATATCCACCTCCCTTACCTCCTAGCGTTCAAAGATATGATCTCAGCTTTCTCCACCAATGGCGAACGTGGCATTATACAGTTCCTGGAGTTTTGGGAAGAAGATGGCAACCGGGCGGTGCTCCCTTCCAACGGAGAAATTAATGCGATCGAGGTAACAACAATCCACAAATCAAAAGGTCTAGCCTATGACGTTGTGATGATTCCATTCTGTTCATGGGATCTCGATGGCATGATCAATGGCGATTTTTGGATAGAGACTTCGGATACTCCTTTTGCCCAATTGGGAAAAATTCCAATAAAATATACATCTACAGTCGGCAAATCTGTATTTTTCAAGCAATATTTTGAAGAAATGCTGTTCAACTACATGGATGCCCTCAACACATTCTATGTAGCAACAACACGTGCTGTTGAACACCTCTATATTACGGCACCTTCCTTTAAAGAATCTGTTGACAAAAAAACAGGTGAAATTACAGGATATGATATTAAAGACGAATATATCAGCGATGTGCTCTATCAAGTCTTAGATAGCCCGATAGCTCCGTTTGCACTGGAAGAAAAAGGTGTATACATCGATCAAACGATCGAACAAAAAAAACATCAGGCTCAAAAAGACAATATTATTTCCCTTCGCCATTACCCCATTTCCAAAGAATTAGAAATGGCCTTAGAGAAATCCAGTACACGTAACATCAATGATATTATGATGCTCGAGAAAGCCGCGCAGTACGGCATATTGGCCCACGATATTATGGCTCAAATTTCAAAGGAAGAAGACATCCATAAACTGGTACGCCAACTGATCCAGGAAGGAATCCTTTCCAAAGAGGAAGAGCCTTTTCTCATGCAGGAGATCAATCAGATCTGGAAGCACCCCCTAATCAATAAATGGCTCACCGGAAACTATAAAATCTGGAATGAAGCAAGCATTATTACCGCCAAGGGTGAGACCATTCGTCCAGATAAAGTCTTCACCTCCGTGGAAGAAACAATCGTTCTGGATTTTAAATTCACACAGACAGACTATATCGGGCACAAGTACCAAGTCGACAACTATAAAAAGAATTTGGAGAACCTTGGCTATAACAACGTTAAAGCCTATCTCTATTATGCGAAATCAAATCAATTAACTGAAGTAAAATAATAGCACGATGCAGACAGCCTTTCTAAAATTAGTAGCAGCAGACATTCAAAAACGTTTTGGAAACGATCTGAGTGAAATTGCCATCGTGTTTAATAATAAACGGCCGATTACCTACCTCAAAAAACATCTTGCTGAAGTGTATGGTCAGGCGATCTGGTCGCCGCAGTTTTTTACGATTCAGGAATTTTTCAGACTTTCGACGGATGATACCGAAGCCAGTCCTTTAACCCAATTTTTTCATCTGTTTAATATTCATAATGAGTTATTGGTAGCTGAGGGCAGGCAACCAGAAACGCTGGAAGAGTTCTATCCCATTGCCGAAATTATATTGAGTGACTTCGGTCAACTGGATTATGATCTCGTTCCCATCGAGCAGATCTATCTAGAACTTTATGACAATACCAAAATCGACATTGCTTTTCAACATCTCACGCAAGAACAGCAAGGGTTTATCCGTCAATTTTGGCAGTCCTTTTCTATTGCGGGGCATAGTGGAGTACAAGAGCGCTTTCTTCAACTTTGGAAAAGACTACCGGTATTATATAATCGATTTAAAGAAAAGCTTAAAACAGAAGGCCAAACCAACTATCCAACAATCTACCGTGATCTGGTTGAAGGCAAGGCTACACATCAGCAGTTTGCATCTTCCTTTCAGCATATCCTTTTTGTCGGTTTCAATGCTTTAAATAAAGCCGAGGCAAAATTATTTAGACAATGGCAGGACAAAGGCAGCGCACTATTCTACTTTGATGCCGATGCCTATTACCTGGAGGACACTATGCAGGAGGCGGGACTTTTTATCCGTCGAAATATTTTTCAAACAGGTTTGGTCAATGCCCTTGGCGATAGCCCGAACATTATTGGCAATAGAACCTCTACCGTAAATCTATATGCCAGCACCGGAAAGATCAGCCAAACAAAACTGCTCTATGATATCCTCGAACAGCACCATAAAACGGAACAGACCTCTGCCATTCTTCTAGCAGATGAAAACCTGCTTGTTCCTTTGCTGCAGAGTCTACCCGATGTCAACCCCAACATCACAACGGGATATCCACTGACACAGTCTCCTATTTTCGGTATCCTGGACCTATGGATGGATGTACATTTGGAGATATCACAGTTCAAGAGGCGGAAGATTCCTTATCAGGTCATAGAGACCTTCATCAACCATCCGCTCAGCATGGTTTCTTTAGCAGATAAACTTCAGATCCAAAAAGAGATTGCCGACAAACAGCTCTTTGAGATCGCATTGGAGGAACTTCATCTCAAAAGCTCCCTGCCTCAGTTTTTTGTGCCAATCGAAAATTCGGCGCATTTGATCCCTTCGCTCATTCTGATCGTCGAAGACCTGTTGCATAGCATCTCTTCTCAGGAGCGTATCCGCCAAATTGACAACAACCTCTTGATCGAAACGAAGAAAACGCTGAACCAGCTGCTACTGGGCTTTGAAACAGTTGCGCCCTTAAGCATCAGCTTCCAGATTGGCCTGATTAAAAAAGCAATCGCCCCAATAAATTCGGCGATAGAGGGAGATCCACTAGAAGGAATTCAGATTATGGGACTCTTGGAGAGTCGTTGTTTAAATTTTGACAACGTATATATTCTAGGCGCAAATGAAGGCATTCTACCCAAAACGTCCAATTCACCGACCTTTATACCCAATAGCCTGAGAAGCGCTTATGGCCTCCCCATATTAGAGAATCAGGATGCCCTGTCAGCTTATTTATTCTATCGCCATTTTCAATACAGTGAAGGAATACATATTTTCTACAATGGCTTAGTAGACGAAAGCTCTACCGGCGAAGAAAGTCGCTTTATCAAACAGCTGGAGTTTGAAAGTAAATTTCAGTTTGACCGAAAAATTCAACAACAGACCATCCAATTTGCGGATAAGGCGCAAGAGATTGTCATCGAGAAACGTGGTCAAGTCTGGGAAAAGATGTATCAGGATTTTATCGTCAACCAGAAAAGGATATCTGCAACGGCACTAACAACTTATCTGCAATCCCCGCTACAGTTTTTTTTAAAACACATTGCCGGTATCAAAGAACCACCTTCAATCTCTCAGGAATTTGAGATGAATAAACTGGGAACTGTCATCCATAATGTCATGGAGAAGATATTCCTACCTTTCAAGGGGCAACAGGACTTTACACCGACAACTGTCTTACGGCACGAGATCGACAAAATAGAAGCACAGGTGATTCGAGAAATAGGCCTGCAATATCAGATCGAATTAAAGACAACCCATGATTTAAACAGCCTGCAGCGGATCATGCTGAAGATTGCCTGCGAGTATGTCAAGATGTATCTTGAATATGACATCAACAACTACAAAGCATTTCGGATTATTGAACTCGAGAATGACAACGATTATGTACTGCCCTTTCCTATTGAGATCAATGGAGAAGAACAACAGGTCACACTTTACGGCATCATTGACCGTGTAGATGAGGTCGTAACACACGACGATCGTATTATCAGTAGAATTGTTGATTACAAGACTGGTGGAGACTCGATCATATTCAAAGAAATCGACCAGGTATTTACGCCAAATACCGAAAATAAAGCCATGGTGCAAACGCTATTCTATGCCTATGTATTTGAACAGAAAACAGGAAGAAAACAACTCGAACCCCATCTCTATGTCGCCCGTAAAATGCGGGAAGAAGGGACATTATTCAGTGGTAAAGAGGGAATATTGACTGATGAATTCCTTGCTTTCCAGAAAGAAAATTTTGTCAGATTCCTGCGAGATATTCTTCAGGAAATCTTTAACCCAGATGTCCCATTTCGGCATAACCCGGACTCTATGATTTACCCAAGCGACCCTTATACACTATTCTATCGGGAAGCTAGCAAATGGGGCGATGCAGAAGAATGAATATAGCAAAGACTTTAAGGAGAGGTCAAACTAAATGCTACATATCAAATACATTTTAAAGACAAAAGGGGACATTTTACTGTCCCCTTTCTATATTAACGTTTGTTTCTTTTAATTGCATTATTGGCTCGACGTTTTGCTGTATTAATTTTATAATGGAACCAATGGTCTTTGAAGATCTTTCGCATCGTATTGTCAAAATGCCTTGTGATAAACAGATTACGCGCCCCCTGCAATTTCTCACTGATCGAATTTGCTAACGCCCTAACAGAAATCGAATAGCCCTCTGTCTCATATTGAATATAGTGCCACCAGCCTGCTGGCATATATAAGGTCTCTCCAGGATGGATCACCGCCTCATAGCCCTCCAGATATTTAATTCCGGGATATTCCTCTTCACTGCTATATTTGGGGTTTGCAATACTATGAAAATTGTATGGCAATTTGTACATCAAATCAGATTGATCATTTGGAAAAAGCCAAATACGTTTTAATCCTTGGAATTGAGAAATAAACACGTGTGACATATCAATATCGAAATGATTACGGGTACTTGACCCCTCTCCACCAAAGAACATAAATGGTAACCATTGCAATACCTTACCGCCTGTAACATCGTTATAAATAACATCGTGTTTCAGTTCAGGACGTATCTTGAGTAGATTGAACAAAAACAACCGTAACTCTGTAGGTTCTTTTGTGATCAGATCCAAATATTCTGCAAATGTCATATGGCCAACAGGAGCACTGGCAGCACGGTCCATTGATTCTTCCTCTTTTCCATAGACATCTATCTTTATATCTCCTGCGATTTCCTTAAAGTAATCATAACTCCATTTCTTCCACGCTGGACTTTCTGCACTGATAAAATCTGATATAATTACAGGAAAACCTGGTTTCAGATAATTCTTTAAAAAGTCCTCTGATTGAATGCCCGAAATTTTATCAACTTGCTTTAACTTCACGACTGACTAATTTTGCTTAATTACAAACATAAAAAAAATATTCCTATCAAATTTTAAAAATACTGCCTATGCTTTATTTTTAATTGGAATAAATTATTCCAAGCAATTTAATAGAAATATACTTAAAATCTCAATGACCATCGTCACTTTTATTACATTTTAACATCATCGATTTGACTCGCCACCATTTCTATACCCCTAAAGATAAAAATACAATTCATCTATCTTTTATACAAGATGAACATACCCTACAAATTGATCATCCGGCCAATTCATAAAATTGTCATCGTACCATTCCCGATTCGGAATGATAAAACTCAACAGCAACGCCCGTAAAAGTCTTTACAGATCCTTGCGGATCTTAAACTGCACAAATAACAAAAAAAGGGTCTTAAGAACCCTTTTTTTGTTATTTACCTTATGTTAGGCTATTACTTATTTACCTTTTTGATATATTCTTCAACAGCCATCGTCATACTAGGAGCTTTTGGTGTTGGAGCAGGGATATCTAAAATCAATCCGTGATCTAAAAGTGCCTGTTGAGTAGAAGCACCAAATGCTGCAATCCTTGTATTATTCTGCTTAAAATCAGGGAAGTTATCGTATAAGGACTGTACACTTGAAGGACTAAAGAACACGATAACATCGTAGAAAACATCTTTCAAATCAGTCAAATCGCTTACAACAGTTCTAAAAAGCACAGCCGGTGTAAATTTATAGCCGTTTTGTTGTAACCAATTACTTGTTTCCTCATTGGCTACATCCGAACAAGGGAACAAGAAATTCTCCCCTTTGTGTTTTTTCAGCACCTCTTCAAGGTCTTTCGCGGTCTGTTTACCAAAGAAAATCTTCCGTTTTCTATATTGGATATACTTTTGAAGATAGAGGGCAATCGTCTCTGAAATACAGAAATATTTCATTTCTGCAGACACTTCAAATCGCATCTCTTCACAAATTCTAAAATAATGATCTACAGCATTTCTGCTCGTAAATATTACAGCAGAATAATCTGCTAAATTAACCTTATCCCTACGCACATCTTTGGCAGGAACTCCTTCTACGTGTATAAAACCTCTAAAGTCTAATTTTAACCCGTATTTCTTTGCTAAATCATAATAAGGGGACTTATCGTTTTCAGGTTTTGGTAAAGTCACCAGTACACTTTTTACCTTCTTTGCTCTTTCTACGTCTGAAGTTTGCATATTAACCAGTTTTAGCTCAATAATCTTAACAGTATTAATATTGGTGCTATTTCTAGGCAACAAAGGTACAAAATTAAATAGGAAATTGAAAATTTATACATAGACATAATATGAGTCGCTGTCTTAAGAAATCGATAGAAAAAGAGTAAGGCCGCTCCAACAATAGCCAAATGCAGTACAACTCCTACCGATGTCAAAGGCACAAGACTCAAAATTAATAGTACAGGAAGCATTAAAAAAAGTGTGTTGAAATAAATCAGATACAGCACGGTCACATATTCCTTTACCAACTTTCTAATTTGAAAAACAAAGGATAAGAATCGGATAAATCCGATTTTTAACGCAAACAAAACACCAACCATTCCCGCAGTCTTCATATAATTGGGAAAAGTAATAAAATCGAATCTATTTAATTCATATGCATAAAATAGACTTACAAATAAGCCTATTGCCCCAGAAAATAATATAAATAGAAAAATAAATGGCCAAGATGTCAGGATCGTATCCTCTTTGCTTACAGACAATAAGACCCTATCATCCCAGTACCCCTGAAAAACCAATTTAATATCAGAAGGGAAAAATACCCGAATCAACCCAACACCAAAAATTAATGCGAGAACTGTAAATAAAATCCAGTTTTCACGATGAGCCTTGAGCGTTCCATATTGCCGATCCAAATTGCTACTTCTTAATTTGCTCTGAAAATACTGCTGAACATCAAAATTATAAATGTTATGAATCCTTAAACCTTCCCCGTTCACTGTTACGATCCGATATTGATTCTGTAACGCAGGGTTCAAGGATGCCAAAACTTTCTGGTTTGGTGATTCAACAGAATCCTTTACGATATTTAGACTATCAGTACTAACTGTGCTGCTTTCCTGTACAACCGTCCGAAAAGTCCGCCGCTGCGCATTCAACCCCGTAATTGAAAACAGCAGAAGTACTACAAATAGAATATGATATTTGAAGATAGTTACGCTCATTAAAATGAATTGTCTCTTAACGGTAATGAAATGCTCATGAACCGTCTATATTCGAAACTCTTTAATTGTGGTCGTAAAGTTAGGATAAAAAGTTATATTGCATTCAAAAAATCTTCAGAGAACATGTACAAAGAAATCATACGTTGTCAATGGTGCGGATCTGATCCGCAATATGTCGATTATCACGATAAAGAATGGGGACGACAAGTCCGCGATGACAAAACTTTATTTGAATTTTTGATATTAGAGTCTGCACAAGCCGGCTTAAGCTGGATCACGATTCTTCGTCGAAGAAAGGCATACCAAGAAGCTTTTGCCAATTTTGATGTTGATCAAGTCGCTGCTTATACCAACGAACATGTCGCTAGACTTTTGGTCGATTCAGGAATCATCAAACACAGGAATAAAATTGAATCCACCATTACCAATGCACAGCATTTCAAGAAAATCCAAGCAGAATATGGTAGCTTCTACAACTATTTATACACCTTTTTGCCCGAAAAACAACCGATCGTCAACCACTGGACCAGTCTGCAACAGGTACCTGCAACTACAGCTATTTCTGATAAAATAGCAAAAGACATGAAGAAAAGGGGATTCAAATTTTTCGGTTCTACCATCTGTTATGCTTATATGCAGGCCGTTGGAATGGTGAACGACCATATCGAAACCTGTTCGTTTAAATAAGTTAACCATTAAAATGCGCATAGGTTTCGCAAACACCAATTTATAGGAATCAAAACTGGTTTTCTACCCATAAAAACAGACCGTTAAGAACAGCAATACAACATATGAATCAAATCGACCTAAAACAAAACCAATTGGTATTAAAAGAAAAAAGGGGGCCTCTAATTGCCAGACTATTCATCTATTTACTTACCATATTTTCTATAATTCTACCCCTTGGTGGCGTCACTGTCAATGTATCCAATAGCGGGCTGACAATTGTGAGTGTTATCATGCTTGGCTTATTTGGATTAATAGCATACTATATGCTCCGTGTCTCATTATGGAATACCTATGGCGCTGAAATTATTGAATTTCAAAAAAACAAAATCAACTACACCGCCGACTACCAATGGTTTAAAGGGGGTCAAAAAGAATTTGATTTTGAAAAGATAGACTTTACAATACAAAAATCGGGCTATGAGGAAGATTACAAAGGTGTTTTAGTCATTAAATTTGATGAAAAGGAAATATTTGAAACTGTCTCCAAACTACCGTTATCAGAATTAGAAATTTTACGCATAAATCTGAAAGAATTATACAACGATCAAACACCTGAATAGATCAAAATTCTATAGTTAAAATCTAATGATCACTTGTTAGTACATTAGACTGCTACGTTTTTATAAATATCAGGGAGATTCCGACAAAGACCATTAAAGTCCATACCGTACCCAACCACAAATTCTTTACTTATTTCAAAGCCAACATAGGTCAATTCCTCGAAATGATACTGCAGCGCCTCGGGTTTCACCAAAAGTGCACAGGCAATCACACTCGCTGGCTTTAATTTTTTTACGGCATCCAAGGTATACTTCAGGGAATGCCCGGAGTCGACAATATCTTCTACAATAATCACATCACGGCCTTCAAGATCGATACCAAGTCCTAAAAGCTCGTTTAATTCAGATTGCCCGGTTCCAATATAAGAAGCCAACTTAATAAACGACATCTCACAAGGAACATCAATTTGCTTAAGCAAATCTGCCATAAACATAAAACATCCATTCAAGACGCCTATAAAAACAGGCTGTTTGTGTTCATAACGCAGGCTGATATCAATCCCCATCAAGCGCACTCGTTTCTGAATTTGCTCCTCTTCAAATAAAGGTTCGAAAAGCAATCCGTCAATTTCTATCTTTTTCATGCTAATATTCTTCTTTCAACACAGGCACTATTTGTGTGTGTCGTTTTCTTTTTCCTCTTTTTTACGCCCTAATATCTTGTCAAATAGCGATCGTTTTGGTTTCTCCTGCTCACTAGCCTCCTCCTCTTTCTTTTCTGTTAGATCCATTTGTTTTAGCTTCTTCGGAACAGATACATGCTCAAGATTGTCGGTAGGAGAACTACTTTCGAGACGATCGAACAACAATGGATCATCTCCCATATCAAATACATCAACAGAATCTACCACAGCTGGTCTTGCTGCCCGCAGATGCGGCTGTAGAACAACTTCATAAAAACCATAATTTGAAGTTGTTGAATCCACACTAATCTGCCCTGTTTTGGTCATAATATGACCATATGTATTAAAATAGCGCAACATATTCCCTTTCAGGTGCCCTGTCCAGTCAAAAAAGTTGAGTCCCTTTTTGGGACGCGGAACAATGCTCGACAAAAATATACTTTCTCCAAGCCCTAATTGCGCTGGTGTTTTCCCAAAATAATAGCGTGCAGCTTCGGTAATACCATATACATTATTTCCCCACTCGATGACATTCAGGTAAACCTCGTACATGCGTTTTTTACTCACTTGCTGCGAGCGTTCCATCAGCCATACCAGCAAAATTTCCTCCAGCTTCCGTACAACCGTCTTATTGCGATTTAGAAAAACATTTTTCACCAGTTGCATTGATATCGTACTCGCCCCGCGCTTAAATCCTTTTTCCTTAATGTTTGTAGCAATAGAGAGTTTAAAAGCTTTCTCCTCAAAGCCCTTGTGCTTAAAGAAAAATGGATCTTCGGTATTGATCAAACTAATCTGCATATAACGGGATATTTGATCTATAGGTGTAAAATTAGGATTTTGAGGTCCGACAACAATTTCCCGCATCGGCTTACCATCTTCATAGGCTGTATACGTGAATGGTGTATTTAACATCGCAATATCGGCCTCCCCCCATTTGACAACCTTTAAATCCCTATCATCCATTTTGGAAGAGAAAAGAAGCTTTTCGGGCTTTTTGATTTCGAGAGCAAAGTTCAGATCGTATTGAATATGCCCCTCCACCTGAATACCGTCTAAGCCAGGAAATAATCCAACTGGCATGGCATCAAAAAAGTGCTGCGCCTCTATCCTATCGGTATGAATGGCGAGGAAGAGTTCTTTTTCCGGCTTGTGCACATATTTGATATAAGGAGAAAACACGAAATCTTTGACCTGAACGGTACTTTCTTTGCTCACTTCAATCGATGATGCTCCAATATTCAATGCCCCCTGCATGATGGCCTCAGGAAAGATAACATCTTTACTAGAAATACGCCAGTGATTTACTTTCAGATTTTTAAATCCCCATTGCCCATGCAACTCCAGTAACTCCTTATTTCTTCTATGAGCCTTGTCCAATCGGAAGGATATTTCATCAAAACTTACCGCGAGACCAAATTTGCGCTGTAATAGTGGAAGATTTACCTCCTTTTTATCGGAAAAAAGACGAAGGTCACATTCTTGATTATCTGAATCAATCGTTCCGGTCAGATTCCAGGCCGCCTCATGGTCATTTAACAGAAACTTGGTTTCCATATCTCCGCCGTCTATCACAGCAGAAGGAATTACAATGCGTTGTGAAGTACTGTCGTCACGATAGGAAAGCTCAAGGTTCTTGAGATCGAGGTCATTTGGAATCTTAAAAAATACATTTTTCAACAATCGATCTGCCAAGGCCGCCAGATTCTGCTTTGGGTTATCATTTTCAACAGTATCCTTTTTCTGCTTCTTGAACAGGAAATCGTAGTTACTGATCGAATCCTTTTTAACAAGAGAAACCTTCCCATTATCTAAAAGAACTTGTCCTAACTTCACATCCCCAAATAACAAAGGCCACAATTTTACAGACACTGTCAAATCATTGATTTGAGCCAATTGATCTCTATTTTTGGGCAATAGCTGTATATTCTTAAACTGTACGGCATTAATCCCCTGGAAAGCATAATATTGAATCTTCAATTCCATATCATACTTTTCAAGCAACTTCGCTTTCGCTTTGTTGATTGCTCCCATGAGCATGGCATCTCTTTTCTGATAAGCATACGTGCCTACTGCGATCGCCAAAACCAAAATAGCAGCTAAAGCGATATAAAGCCATCGCCATTTGCGGGACTTAAAAGATGTTATAAATCGATTGAACATAATTATTACTTAATGCAAATTCGTGCATATCAACAGTCAAACTTAGATAAATTTGGCTGCATATACAATTATAATTCACTGAAACAAGGATGGCCTTTATCCCTTTCTACAGTCCGACAAAATTATTTAGAAAACAGGTTGGTTACCCGAAAACGAAAATGTACTGGATAACGGATCTTTCCTAAAGATTAGGAGTACGATACAGTAATCTTAATCCCATTAAAAACAAAGAAATGACATGAAATTGATCCGCAATGAGTAGTTTTGTAATCCATGATTACAAATGAATAATAGATGGTTACCAAAGAACAAATATTAAATGCATTATCCTATGTTGAAGAGCCTGATTTGAAAAAGGATCTTGTAACATTGAATATGATTCAAAATATCGAGATCGAAGGTGAAAAAATTTCTTTCGATGTCATTTTAACTACACCAGCTTGCCCGCTTAAGGACCATATTGAGCATGCCTGCCGAAACGCCATAGCCCATTTCATCGACAAAAACCTCGAAGTTCATATCAATATGACTTCCAATGTGATCGGGAAACAAGGCGCGCAAGTGTCGGGTATTAAAAACATCATCCTGGTATCTTCAGGCAAAGGTGGAGTTGGTAAATCTACTGTCGCTGCAAATCTTGCACTTGCACTCCATGCTAAAGGAGCTAAAACAGGTCTTTTAGACGCCGACATCTATGGGCCATCGCTTCCAATTATGTTTGGCCTAGAAGGTGCCAAACCGGGTTCGATAGAAATGCCAAACGGCCAGGTTAAAATTGAACCGCTTGAAAAATTTGGGCTGAAATTACTTTCAATAGGATTTTTCACCGATCCAAACCAACCTATTCCATGGCGTGGACCGATGACGACCTCGGCCATCAAGCAGCTTTTTAACGATGCACATTGGGGTGAACTGGATTATTTGGTTGTTGATATGCCTCCGGGCACGGGTGACATCCATATCACCGTATCACAGACATTCCCGATTGCCGGTGCTGTGATTGTCACAACCCCACAGCACGTTGCCCTGGCTGACGCTGTCAAAGGAATCGGAATGTTCTTAATGGATAGCATCAATATTCCATTATTGGGTGTCGTGGAAAATATGGCCTATTTTACACCAGCTGAACTGCCAGAGAATAAATATTATATTTTTGGTAAAGATGGTGGAAAACGTCTTGCAGAAGAATATAAAGTTCCTTTCCTTGGTGAAATCCCTTTGTTAAAAGGCATTTCTGACGCAGGAGATAATGGTTTCCCTGTTGCCATAGATACCGAAGATCCTGTAACGAAATCATTTTTAACGATCGCAGAGAAAGTTGCCCAGCAACTTTCCATTATCCATAGCCAAGGGAGATAGTTAGTTAATAGTACGCTCTTGCGCTTCACCATAAAAAGGCTTTCATACGTATGAAAGCCTTTTTTATGAAATGTCATCTAATGATTAGATAGCAAGCTCCAGCAATACCGGGCAATGATCGGAATGTACCGCATCCGGCATTATACTGGACGATTTGATTTGTTCCGCCAAAGGTTTTGAAACCATATTATAATCAATACGCCAGCCCAAATTCTTTGCACGAGCCCCTGCGCGATAGCTCCACCAACTGTAGTGGTGTGGATCAGGGTTTAAATGGCGGAAAGAGTCAATATAACCCGAATTAATAAAATTCTCCATCCATTCGCGCTCTTCCGGAAGAAATCCCGAAGAATTTGCATTTGATTTTGGATTGTGAATATCGATGGCACGGTGACAAATATTATAATCACCACAAACGACCAAATTCGGTTTTTCGATCAAAAGCTTATCGCTATATGACTGAAAATCCTCCAAAAAACGGTATTTAAAATCCTGTCTCACATCTCCTGTTGTACCTGATGGGAAATAGGTACTCATCACGGAGACCTGATCAAAATCAGCACGGATAATACGTCCTTCAAAATCATAATCTTCATGGCCGCAACCATACTCAATATGCTTAGGTGTGATCCGCGTAAACAAGGCGACTCCGCTATAGCCCTTCTTTTGAGCTGGATACCAGTAATGCTCATAGCCCATCTGCTCCAACAAAGCAATTTCGGGAATCTGATCCGGTGTAGCTTTAATCTCCTGAAGACATATGACATCCGCATTTACAGTTTTCAACCAGCCTAACCAATCTTTCTTCAAGGCTGCACGTAAACCATTCACATTATAGGTTACTATTTTCATTTTTTGAGTATTGAGATTCTAAATAATAGGAAAAAAAGCGCTTCAATCCCTGATTTGCGACTTCATAAAAACATTAATAATCCTTAGAAGAGAACAGATCACCGATTTTAGAAAAGATACCAGTCTGAGGTTTTAGACCTTTCAGTTCCCGCTCTAAGTTTAACGCTTCTCGCCTCGTTAGCACATGCATGTTCATCTTTTGGTCGACTTCTGGTCTATCGTGCTTATCTGTTTTCACAGCTGCAATCTGATCGATAACATCCACTCCCTTGACCAACTCACCAAATACAGTATAATTCCAATCCAAATGAGGTGCACCACCAATAGTTGTATAAGCCTGACGCTGTGCTTCCGAAAATTTCTTACCATTCATCCGTGTTTGCTCCAAACGATTAAGATCTTCAGGTGTGAATACCTTTCCCTGAACAAGATAAAACTGAGAACCCGAAGAAGCTTTTGCGGGGTTGTTATCCCTAGCCGCTCCAATGGTCCCTTTTTTATGGAACAAACCGTCCTGAATCTCTGCAGGAATGGTATACCCTGGTCCTCCATTACCCAGCTGCGCTCCTCCAACTGCATTTCTTGAGTCAGGATCGCCTCCCTGGATCATAAAATTCTGGATGACGCGATGGAACAAGGTTCCATCGTAGTATTTACTTTTTGCTAATTTCACGAAGTTATCCCGATGTTTTGGTGTCTCATTGTACAACCGCAGCACACAGGTCCCCTTGTCAGTGACGATCTGTACATATTTAAACTCGGGTTTAGCCGCAAATGCCAAAACCTGCAAAAAGCAGAATACTGCTATTAAACTAGCCTTTAAAAATCTCATCTGTTAATAATTATATGTTCCCATTTAGAACTTCCTATCTTTTCATTTGTGTTATCTTCTAGATAACGTTTAACTCTTCAAAATAATTTATGATCAAGGACTTCATAATCAGTTCTTGCTCCAAAAGAGTATAGTTAGGAATAGGTTTTACCAATTCCCAATGTGGCCACCCTTCTTCATCCAGACCTTTCAGATTATAAAATCCCATAGCACTGAAAAGACGACACGTCGCAATGTGCATCAACTCTTCTTTTTCTCGTTTTGAGAATTTTTGGGCACCTTTGCCCAATTCCTGAACACCAATAAGGAATAAACAAACCTTGATGTCAGGCTTTTCCATATCGAATAGCGAAGCAATTTCATCCTGTAGGATGTTCCACTTCTTGTTTACTTCTGCTGCCTTCATTTTTTTGTTTTAAACAAACTAAGATAAATTTACGATGATTTGCAAGCAAATTAACGCACAGATAAATATAGTTATGCTGTTGGATTCCCTCCTTTGGCAATAACCTCTGCACAACGTTGATCAATCATCTGAAACACGGGATCGAACAAATTATCATCAAAATATGGATCAGGAACAACATCATCTCCCAAAAACAATTTAACTTTGTGCAGATCTTCCTTATCAATCACCTGAGCGCATACATCTGCATAGTTTTGTCTATCCATTACAAATATAAGATCGTATTCGGAAAAAAATTGCGGTTTGAAATGCCGAGCCCGCTGACCGGAAATATCGACACCATATTTCTTTGCAATTGCTATAGCTCTACGATCGGGGGCTTCACCAATATGCCAGTCGCCTGTACCCGCCGATTCAACGACCCAGTTTAATTGATTATCTGCTGCTTTTTGTTTCAATATACCATGTGCAAGGGGAGAACGACAGATATTTCCCAAACAAACCATTAAAATCTTCATCTCTATAATTTTTAAAAGCTATCAAAGAGTAACAATACCACGCTATGATCCAACTAAACGGCGCAAAGAACGCGATTAGCCGACATAATCAGGTTTTCATGCTTGTCAATAGCAAAATATGTAATAAATCACAAGGCCAGAAAGGCCCAGCATAAAAAGTGCTGGAACTGTATCGGCACTTCATTCCGCAAAATAGCTAAACTAAAATGATTAAGGAAACAACCGGCTTAAAATTGACTTACTTCTTACCAAGTGTCCTAGCTTTCCCATAAAGTCCTTCTGATTCCGGATCCACCGCCAGCAATGAAAACAGACGGGAGAACTTTGCTGTCCAATACCCCAATTCAATGAAGCCAATGAGACTAAACACTTTTCATTAAACCAAATGTAACGAGCTGAATGATATCGTCATAAAAAATACGATCAATAACACAAAGCATAAAAAAGGTGGCCTAACCTTACGGTTAGAACCACCTAAACTATATTAATCAACCAATTCTTAATTCAATGCTTAATATTCTACAGGGAAGCTCAATTGAACAGCACCACCTTGCGGAGATACTCCTTTCAATCGTACAATATTGCGTTGCGTTGCACCAAGCGCTGTTTCAACATCATCTACTGTATTGACCGCTTTTCCATTCACCTCTGTAATGACCAGTCCACGCTCTACACCGAAATAATCAAAGATACCACCACGGTTCACCTGAGTTACAACAACTCCGGAATTTACGCCCAATTCCTTTTTCTTCTGAGCTGAAGCAGGAATAAAGCTTGCTCCTAATTTATTATAGATCTCCGTTGCACTTTTCGAAGCTTTTCCGCCAGTGCTTGCAGTCTTTAAGGATTCTTCGCCTTTCAATGTCATGGTTACTTGTTTCTCTTTACCATCACGTTTATAGGTAACGTTCACCTTATCTCCAGGACGCGCACGGCCTATAGTTTCACTTAAGACCGGTGAACCTGTAATCACTTTTCCATTGATTTTTGTCAAGATATCTCCTTTTTTGATACCGGCAGCCTCTGCAGCACCGCCACCAACTACATCTTGAACATATAAACCATCCACATCTGTAAAACCTTTTTCCTTGGCCAATTCAGGTGTTATTTCAGTATAAGTAACACCTATATAACCACGTTTTACATTACCGTATTCGACAAAGTCATCAACAATCTTTTTCACTAAATTAACTGGAATCGCAAAACCATAACCCGCATATGTTCCTGTTGGAGAGGCTATGGCAGAGTTAATACCAATCAATTCTCCTGAAGCGTTAGTCAAGGCTCCGCCACTGTTCCCTTTGTTGATAACCGCATCTGTTTGAATAAAGGATTCGATCGCTGAACTTACAGGGATTTGATCCTGTCCACCACCAAATGGATTACCACGTTGTTGTTGACCTTCATTCAAAATACCAATCTGACGACCTTTAGCACTAATGATACCTGCGGTCACTGTAGATTGAAGTCCAAGTGGGTATCCGAAAGCCAGTACCCATTCACCGACATTGACATTATCTGAGTTACCCAATTTGACAACAGGAAGGCCCTTACCTGATACTTTCAACAAGGCTAAATCTGTGTTCGGATCACGTCCGATCAATTTGGCTTCAAACGTACGTTTGTCTGTTAATACGACTTCTATTTTATCTGCATCTTCAACGACGTGGTTGTTGGTTACAATATAACCATCATCAGAGATAATTACACCTGATCCGGATGCCTGTATAGGTTGCGATTGCATTTGACGACGTCCACCACCCTGTGGCATCCCAAAAAACTCTTCAAACATATCGAACGGAGAACCTTGCGATTGCTGCGACCCCTTACGACTATATGTTGTTTTAATATGTACAACCCCAGGTGATACCGCCGCTGCAGCTTGGGTAAAATCAGGGTTACCTGTTGAGGACATCACCCCAGTTGGATTGTTTGCGAAATAAACCTTTTGTTTGTCTTCGAAAGACATACCATCAAACTTCTTATTCTCAATAAGCTTGTAACCTCCTAATGCTACCGCTCCACCGAAAACAGCTGTTAATAGCGTTAAACCGACCTTATTCATAAACTTATTTTTATTTTAAAATGTCTTATAAGCTGATAACTTTTGCTCTTAAAATTACCGATTTTATTCGGATATGTTCAAATGTAATACCATTTCGAAGCCTTCGGAAAATCCGACACGTTAAAAAATGTTAATTACTAGACAAATGCAACCATTTTAACAAATCTTAACTTTTCTCCGTTTTTTTGTAACAAAAAAACGTACTTTTGTTACTACAAATCAACGTAATGGCATCAAAAGTAAGATTTTCAAAATATCAGGGAGCAGGCAATGACTTCATTTTAGTAGACAATCGCAACAAAGCATTTGACCGCGCAGATGAAGCATTGGTAGAAAAGCTCTGTAACCGCCGGTTTGGCATTGGTGCCGATGGTTTAATGCTCTTACAAACCAAAGAAAATTACGATTTTGAGATGATTTATTATAATGCCGACGGTAGAGAAGGCAGCATGTGTGGTAATGGGGGGCGTTGTATCGTCGCTTTTGCACGCGACTTAGGCATTATTACTGACAAAACTGTCTTTTTGGCAGTAGACGGTATACACCAGGCCTCTTTATCAGCAGACCTTGTCAATCTCCAGATGATCGATGTAACGGATTTTACCCGTGATGGAGAAGCCTATCTGTTACAAACCGGTTCTCCACATTATGTTGAGTTCGTAAAAAATCTGCAGGATAAGAATGTCTTCCAAGATGGCTACGCAATTCGCAATAACGCTACTTATGGAAAAGAAGGCATCAATGTAAATTTCATTGAAGCTGAAGGAGATGGTTATTTCCTCCGTACATTTGAGCGCGGTGTTGAAGATGAAACCTATGCCTGCGGCACTGGAGCAACTGCCGCGGCCATGGCTGTCGCCTTGCAGCAAAATTTAGAAGGTGATATCAATATTCCTATCCGAGTATTAGGAGGACAGCTGTATATCTCCTTCCATAAGAAAGGCTCCCATTTCTCAGAGGTGTTCTTAAAAGGGCCGGCACAGTTTGTCTTTGAAGGGAACTATTAGATTTTTACTCCTATAGCGATCAAGGCTAATTGCAACCCAAATTTTCAGTCCAAGCAAATCAAGCCGTGAAATAGGGCCTACGCCCCTTGATATTTAACGACACCTGTGCACAACCTCATAATGAAGGTTAGTACGAGATCTTAACTAGCTATCCCTTAGAATCGATTTTTAAAATTTCAACGCGCAAATTGCGATTAATGGTATATTTTATTGTATATTAGAAACCTTTATTTATAAGGTCCGCTATTTTTAATGCAACAGTCAAAGTCATTTCCAGTATATAAAATCGTTTATTCTATATGTGAGCACCCCTATCTTGGCTATCTTATTGAGCCACACATGGTCAAACTCAATCCCAATGGGACTTACTCACTACGCTATCAACGTATATTTAGCAATACTGTAGATGCTTACGCCGCTGAATTGGATGAATTAGATTACAAACTAATTCGATTGCTCGATGAAATCGAACAAACTCACCTCATTAAAAAATACTACAAAAAAGCAATTAGACCTGTCGATTTCTTTTCCAAAGTTTTCGATAAAAAGCTACATGAGCTTCTTCGTCCTAAAATTGATGAAAAAATGATCCAATTTTTTGAAGCTGTTGGAGACAAACCGCTTTTCATGATGAGCAAAGATGGTTATCCAGCAGATCAAGAAATTAAATTGGCAACCTCCGCGGCATCGATTCTATTTCATTTTCGACGAAACGAAGAAGAAACACGTTATTTCCCGACAATCAAATACGAAAATCAGCGTCTGGAGTTTATGTTCAAAAATGCCATTGTCTTGACCAATGTACAAGCATGGTTACTTCTAAACAATACCCTATATTATTTCGATCAGGCACTTGAGGGCAAGAAACTCAGCCCTTTCCTAAATAAACGTTACATTTCTGTCGGTAGAAGTACCGAAAAAAAATATTTCGAAACCTTTGTATGTGGGCTGATTGAACGCTATCATGTCTATGCCGAAGGATTTGAAATTCAAACCCACCAACACCAAGCAATTCCACTCCTCCATTTGATTTATATTGAAGACGGGGCATCGCAATTACAACTGCAATTCAAGTACGGGCCGCACACCTTTACCGCAGGAGCCGAGAATAAAGTTACTGTTCGTATGGAATATAATGAGAAAGATGATCAATATATATTCCACCGTGTAAAACGATCTTTGCAATGGGAAGAACAACAACATGAAAGCTTAAAAAAATTGGGGCTACAGGATGTCGACCTCCAACTCGGTTTATTAACGCCAACTACCCATAATGGAAAACGGCTTTCAGTATTTGACTGGATGAACAACCATCAAGAACAACTTGAGACTCTAGGATTCCACATTATACAAAATAGTGAAGAAAAACGCTTCTTCATAGGGCACACCTCCTTAGATATCTCCATTGATGAAGACAATGATTGGTTTGATATCAGCGCTATCGCAAAATTTGGTCCCTATGAGATCCCATTTATCCAGCTGCGCAATCATATTCTTAATAACATTAAGGAATTTACCTTACCGAATGGAGAAATTGCCATGATTCCGGAAGAATGGTTTGCAAAATACAATCATCTCTTCCAATTTTCTGCAGATCGGCATGAGCTCAAACTAAATAAGGTACATATTGGTCTACTCTTTGAAATTAGTGAGCATACACAGCTGGTATTTACACGAAAACTACAGAATCTAGCCAACTTTGAAGAGATTGCTGATATTCCCGAACCAAAACATTTCAAGGGAAATCTTCGCCCATACCAAAAAGCAGGATACAATTGGTTTAATTTTTTGAAGCAGTATAAATTTGGCGGCTGTCTTGCAGATGATATGGGTTTGGGTAAAACCATACAGACTTTAGCCCTATTGCAACAGCAGAAAGAACAACTCCAAGACGAACAGGATATCCGTACCTCACTTTTGGTGTTGCCAACATCATTGGTATACAACTGGCAGAAAGAAGCACAGCAATTTGCCCCACAGCTTAATATCCACCTTCATACCGGAAACAACCGCATCAAAGATGCTACTCTTTTCGCCAAATATGATTTGGTAATTACCACCTACGGAATTGCCCGTATTGACGAAGAAACCTTGAGTGGCTTTTATTTTAATTACATTATCCTCGATGAGAGCCAGAATATCAAAAACCCAACTTCCAAATCGTTTAAAGCCATCAAAAGCCTAAAAAGCAAAAACAAATTGGCTTTGAGTGGAACTCCTGTAGAAAATTCCGTTTCGGATCTTTGGGCACAGATGCACTTCACCAATCCAGGACTACTAGGCAGCTATACTTATTTTCAAAAGGAATTTGTACAGCCCATAGAAAAGAAAAAAGATGAAGAAAAAGCACAGCGTCTTCAAGCGATTGTCAAACCATTTATATTAAGACGTACAAAAGATCAGGTGGCAACAGAATTACCGCCAAAAACTGAACAGATCCTTTATTGTGAAATGACTGAAAAACAATCCGAGTTGTACGAAAAAGTCAAATCTGAATATCGCAATGCAATTCTTGACGGACAATTGGACAGCAAGCCTAAATCTACGCAAATTGCGTTGTTGCAAGGCCTGACAAAGCTCCGACAATTAGCCAATCATCCCAGAATGGTGGATGAGAAATTCTCGGGTGATTCCGGCAAGTTTGAAGCTGTCATTGAAACGCTTGAGATGGTCATGCGAAGAGGCAACAAAGTGCTGATTTTCTCCCAATTCGTAAAACAGCTCAATATTTTCCGTCAGTATTTCGATCATAAAGGAACAAATTATGCCTACCTGGATGGCGGCACAAAGAATCGGGATGAAGCCGTCAGCCAATTTCGTAAAAACAACGATACCAAGTTATTCCTTATATCGATAAAAGCAGGTGGGGTGGGACTCAATCTGATTGAAGCTGACTATGTTTTTATTCTGGATCCGTGGTGGAATCCAGCTGTGGAACAACAGGCTGTAGACCGTTCACACCGCATCGGTCAAACGCGCAACGTGTTTATCTATAAATTTATCAGTAAAGATACCGTCGAAGAAAAGATATTAGCTTTACAGAATAAAAAGAAGTCGATTGCACAAAGCCTGATCACGACAGAAGAAAGCTTCATCAAGTCACTATCACAGGAAGATCTGCAGGAACTTTTGGCCTAAATAAAAACATTACTGTTTATATTCATTAATCTTCGCCATATATATCGATGGACGGATACCCGTTACACGCGTAAAAATATTGCTAAAAGAAGACAGCTCATTGTACCCTACACGCATGGCTATTTCTAGAATGGAATAGCTATTCTCAGACATCAGTTCCAGAGCTTTCGCAATTCGTATGGCTCTTAAAAAACGGATATAACTAATCCCCATATCTTCTTTAAACAACCGTGACAACGAGCGGCTGCTCATACCAAAGCGCACAGCAACCTGTTCAATGGTAAATGCTTGATCAATATTGCTATTCAGATATCTCGCTACGCTCCTGAGTTTTTCACTTTTAGGATAAGGATGCTGCATCGGAAAAGCATCTATTGGTGAACTCGTATCCGGAATAATCGCCATCATCGCACGCAAGAGACAGTACTTTGAATAATCAGCCGTTTTGCTGATCCCTCCGCTCCAATCCTGAGCAAATAAAAACATTTCACGCACCAGATCATTGCTTAGAAATATATTTGGCGTTGAAAGTACGGACGGCATATGCTGCTTCTCCTTGAAATAAAAACTATATAGCGGAATACGAGAGCTTGTACTTTCCAGATGATAAGTTGTATTTTCCGGAATCCACATATAAAACCTTGCGGGCAAATACCAGTGCTTTGTTGTTGTAAACACATGAATAATACCACCGTCAGCATAGAGCAGCCGCGCCTTTTTATGTTTGTACTCACGAGAATCGATACGATCGACATACATATGGTCTACATAAAAATCATATTGGTCAGCATCAATAGCTACAAGTTTTTCCTCTTCCATAACTTAAAATTACACTTTTCCTACAACATGGCGCAAATGAACATATATCCGTCCGACTATACAAAACAAAACGTTTCTATTCCACAGTATCTTTGTACAGCCATATGCTCATGCTCTCAGAGGAAGTTTGCTCGTATTCCGGTTAATTCTGATTAAGTAACACAGAAAAATTGCTACTCCGAGTACATCATAAGCGGAACTGAATACTGGCACAACAGACTTTAATTAAATTTTTAAAAGTCTCCTACAACATCGGATCAAATAAAAAGGCTCAACTGTAAATTTAGATGATTCTAAAAGTACACAGTTCGCCTGTGTTGACACACTATAAACACATAAAGCAGACTATTAAAATTACGCAATCAAAATAACAATGAATAAAAAAGATAAAAAAGACAAAACAAAAGGATTTAATAAAATGCTCGTCATATTTGCCAGCCTATTATTATTGACCGGTATTGGCGTCTTAGTCAGACACCTTATTTTTACCAATCAATATGTAACAACAAATGACGCACAAATTGATCAATACTTGACACCTATTGCCAGTAGGGTCTCTGGTTTTATCAAGGAGGTGCGATTTGAGGAAAACCAATATGTACATCGGGGCGATACCTTATTAATTATAGACGCCAGTGAGTATCAAACCAAGGTCGATATGGCGAATGCCGAACTCCAAAGTAGCCAGAGCAATGCTGAGGTAATCAGCAAAACAGCCAATGCAATAGCCAATAGCATTTCTGTTCAAAAGGCAAGATTAGAAGCGGCAAAAGTAAGTGTATGGCAGACCGAACAGGATTACAAGCGATTCAAGAATTTATTTGAAGCAGAGGCTGCGACCCAACAACAGTACGATAATGCCAAAGCAGCATATGATATAGCATTGGCACAACTGCACACCATAACCGAAGAATATAATTCAGCCCAACTAAACACCAACAAAGAAAAAGCAAGCGAACTACCGGCAAGAGCCAATATCAATATTAAAAAGGCCGCAAAAACAAATGCACAGCTTTTTCTTTCGTATACCGTAGTTACAGCACCTTATGATGGCTTTGTTGGAAAACGAACCATCCAAGCAGGTCAGTATGTAAAGGAAGGTCAGACACTTGCCAATGTCATTAGTGAAGAGAAATGGATCAACGCTAACTTTAGGGAAACTCAACTCGAAAATCTTGCAGAAGGCACTATCGTTACTATACAGGTCGACGCTTTTCCCAAACTCAGTTTTAAAGGAAGAATCCACTCATTTTCTCCGGCATCAGGTTCCAAATTTGCCCTGATACCACAAGACAATGCAACCGGAAATTTCGTAAAGATTGAGCAACGGATTCCCATTAAAATTGTATTTGATCCAAATCAGGATCTCAAGAAATTACGTGCAGGTATGAATGTCGTTGTCCATGCCGCCCATCAATCCTAATCGCCCATGAGTACGAACAAATCTTTATACTACAGCTGGGTACCCGAATGGATAAAACTCCCGCTAATGATCGTAGCGATGTTCCCACATCTCATGCTAATGTCGCTCTTCCATTCCAATACGGCATTTACCGCTTCGGCACTGGATATTGAAGCTGAGGATATTCAGTATTTTCTATCCTTGATGTATGGTGCCATTGTCGTTACCTTACTCATATTTCAACGGCTGTTTTCGTTTTTTAGGGTAAGGACATACATACTCTTGACCTGTAGCCTCTCCATCCTTATTCTACTCGGTATTTCACTTACAAGAGACCCTTTCCTTATTGGTATTCTCCGCGTGATCGAAGGTATTTTCTGTGTGTTGGAAGGTGCATGCTTTCTTCCACTGCTTATGATGCAGATTAAGCATACCAAAAGCCGAACGATCGCCTATTTTTTCCTATATACCTTTATGCTTACAGGATCAACTTTAACGACATCCTTACTCAAAGAAAGCATAATGGACTATGGATGGCAAGATATGATCCATGTCGTACTCTATTGGCATTTGATAGTGATTGCAATAGCCTTGCTGTTACTCAACAATAATCGCTTGGGTAAAAAGTTTCCACTCTATCAACTGGATCTGGCCAGCTGTCTATTTTTATTGATATCATTGAGCTGCGGGGCCTACGTTTTAATTTATGGTCGCAAATACTATTGGTTTGAATGCTCCAAGATCACCATCAACTTCGCACTTTTCCTTATTTTCGGAGCACTTTTCATCATTAAACAGCGGATTGTCAAAAGACCGCTGTTTCATTTTGAGATCCTCAGATACAAAAATGTGATCTTTGGTGTTATCCTATTTTTTCTCTTTTATATTATTCGCAGCTGTCTCAATAATGTATACACAGTGATGGCTACCGTATGGAAGTGGCCCTGGCATTATATTGTTGATGTACAGTACATCAATGTCCTTGGTACAATACTGGGTGTTGGCAGTTCAGGATTCTTACTCCTCCGCGATGTATCTCCTAAATATATCTTTGGTTTTGGCTTTTTGATATTGGCGACTTCATGTTTTTTATTTGTACCTATATTTTACCCTGATACCACAATCTGGGCAATCAGGCTTCCTTTGTTTATTCAAGGAATCGGACAAGGATGGCTTTTTACACCACTGGTTATTTATATTTTGACAGGTGTAGAATCCCATCATGCTGGCAATGCAGGCCTCATGGGCACAACCGTTCGGTTTTGGAGTACGAATGTCGGATTTGCACTTATTCAAAATGCCAGCTATACACTAAATCAAAAGCATTATATTCAACTCGAACAGACACTGAATACAAGCAACCCACTGACAATAAACTATTGGAATACATTAATGGACAAATATACCGGAATATATGGAGATCAAATAGCAGGTCGTATTGCAAGCAAAAGTATTTCGGGAATCCTAAGTCAGCAAGCATCACTAATCAGTAACATGGAGATATTTACTTATCTGGGAATCCTGGGAATGCTGGTCACAGGGCTAATATTTTTATTCGGCCCAGCCAAAACACTTTTCATGCGCCTAAGAATCCCATACTTGTAAATGAGGCAGCTAAATCTCCTATATACAACTTTCATGCTTTCGCAAGCAGTAACAGCAATGAAAGCGAACCGAAGATTCTTTCGGCCTAATAAACCAAGTATCACGAGCTCATTGATGCCTTCATAAAAACAATACGCATCAATTAAACTGGTTCTTTCAAAAAAAGGGGCTGTTTGCAAATCAATGCAGACAACCCCTCTTTGGTATCTCGTACTTAATCTATTTAAGCATCAAATTCTTTAAGAGCTTTTTTCACACGTGCTATGACCTCGTTTTTACCGAGCAATTCAACAATCTGAAAGACATCTGGTCCAAATTTACCGCCTACCAACATAATCCGGAATGGCATCATCAGCTCACCCATTTTCATTCCCGATGCCTGAATCGCATCTTTGAAGAAAGGCTCCAATTCAGCAGCTTTCCACGTATCAAATTCTTCGAATGACTGGTTTATACCCTCAAAAAATGCTGTTTTTTCAGCAGTCCACTTAGGCTTCACAGCATTCAAATCATATTCCGCAGGTTGCAAAAAGAAGAAAGACGCCTGACTCCAAAAGTCCTCAACAAAAGTTAAACGCTCTTTCACAGCATCCAATACCCTGCTCACGTAAGCTTCATCGGCATCTACTTGATGATCTTCCAATACTGTTTTGATCTTTGGCAACAAGGATTCTGTCGACGTGCGTTTAATCCATTCATGGTTGAACCATTTTGCTTTTTCAAAATCAAATTTCGCACCAGCTTTACTGATACGGTCAACACCAAATTTCTGAATCAATTCATCTAAGGAGAAAAGCTCCTGTTCGGTGCCATCATTCCAACCTAACACGCCGAGCATATTGACAAAAGCCTCGGGTAAGAAGCCCATCTCACGGAATCCTTTTGTTGTATCGCCAGATTTAGCATCGGTCCAGTTCATAGCATAAACAGGGAAACCCAAACGATCACCGTCACGCTTGCTTAGTTTACCGTTTCCATCTGGTTTAAGGATCAATGGAAGGTGCGCCCAGCCTGGCATACTATCCCCCCAACCAAGGTATTCCCACAATAAGATGTGGATAGGTGCCGAAGGCAACCACTCTTCACCACGGAATACATGCGATATTTCCATGGCCTTATCATCTACAACAACAGCGAGGTGATAAGTCGGCATGCCATCTGCCTTAAGCAATACCTTATCATCGACAAGATTTGTATCAAAAGCAACCTTTCCACGGATCATATCAGTGAACGATACCGTTTCATCAGTTGGAATCTTTATACGGATGGTGTGCGGTGTGCCCGCATCCAATAATTGTTGAGTTTCAGCGGCAGACAAACTCAATGAATTACGTAATTGAAGTCTGTTCTCGTGACTATATCGAAAATTAGGCTGTAACTTACGCTGCTCATCCAGCTCCTCTGCTGTGTCAAAAGCATAGTAAGCATAACCATTCTCAATCAGCTGTTCAGCATATTTCCGGTAAGATGGTTTTCGCTCACTTTGACGGTAAGGTCCGTACTCGCCTCCTTTTAATGGGCTTTCATCTGGAGTCAAACCACACCATGCTAAGCATTCGTTGATATATTCCTCAGCACCTGGGACAAAACGAGTTTGGTCCGTATCCTCGACACGTAAAATAAAATCTCCCTGATGCTGACGCGCATAGAGAAAATTAAACAAAGCTGTACGTACCCCACCAAGGTGAAGACCACCTGTCGGGCTTGGTGCAAAACGCACTCTTACTTTTCTTTCTGAACTCATGGCGCAAAATTACCACAAAATTTTTGATTTGGGCGGCACGATAACCTCATCAATGAAATAAAAGTGCAGAAAACAGACATTTATTCAGTAATTTGCAAATGAAGGACACGAATACGGAATCATGAAACCCTATCAGATTAGCCAGCAACGCTGGAAATTTATCTTGCTTATCTTTGCAGCAGTCATTGCTGTCGCCTCCCTGGTTTATACCAATTACCTCGTTCGAAATCTTGCACATGCCGAACGTTCGAAGGCTGAGGTATGGGCTATGAGTACCAAAAATATAATGACCATGCCCGACGTTGATGATGAATTCATTACATTTATTTACGCCGTAAGAGACAGTCTAAATTTACCCGCAATTATTACTGACGACAAGGAAGACATCATTTTCTGGCGTAACCTCGATTCCACAAAGACAAATATTAAACCCGGACACAACGACAGTGTTACAAAACATCTCGATTATGATCCCGTTTATTTTCAAAAACAGCTTGCGTTTATGAAGAAAAGCCATCCGCCTATTACGTTGGAATTGGAAAATGGACAAAAATGGCATGTGTATTATAAAGATTCATGGTTTTTGCAACAGTTAAGGGTGTTTCCTTATGTACAACTATCGCTGATTGCCCTCTTTCTCATTATTGCTTATACCGTTTTCAATTCTATCCGGAAATCTGAACAAAATCTCGTTTGGGTAGGGCTAACAAAAGAAGCCGCACATCAATTGGGTACCCCTATTTCATCGTTGATGGGTTGGTTAGAATTGATTCGCATAAAATTTGATGCCGAAGAAGATGACACCCTAAATGAAATGGAAAATGACATTAAGCGACTTGAAATCGTCGCCGACCGCTTTTCAAAAATAGGATCTACTCCCGTACTGACTAACCATAACCTGTATGATGTCATCAAAAATTACATGGATTATTTTCGCATACGAACCAGTAATAAAATTGCTTTCGAATTAAAAGGAGACACACATCTTGAAGCACAGCTTAATATTCCACTCTTTGATTGGATTATCGAAAATTTATTGAAAAACGGAGTAAATGCCATTGGCACAGAAGGAAAGATAACTGTTAATATTTCAGAAAATATTGCGAAAGAAGAAATTTTTATAGACATTAGTGATACGGGCAAAGGAATTCCGAGATCTAATTTTGAATCTGTTTTCCAGCCGGGGTTCACAACACGGAAAAGAGGTTGGGGGCTTGGCCTTAGTCTGACAAAAAGAATGGTGCGGTACCACCAGGGGCAAATTTTTGTAAAAGAATCTGAAGTAGGTAAAGGAACAACATTTCGAATAATCTTAAAAAGCAACTTAAAATATGAAGCCACTCAAATCTGACGAATATCCAGCGGTCTACGCGCCTTATATTGAGACTGTCGTCGATAATGTGTTCGATGCACTAGAAGAACAAACGCTCTCCTTTCCAGCATTTCTGGACACGATACCAGAGGAAAGAGGTAATTTTAAATACGCCGAAGATAAGTGGACAATCAAGGAAGTTGTTGGCCACGTCATCGATAATGAGCGTATCATGGCTTATCGGGCATTGCGTTTTTCACGTAATGACCTTAAAGAGCTCGCTGGATACGACCAAGACTACTTCATTCAGTATTCCCGTTACAACGATCGCACTTTAGAAAGTCTGAGTAAGGAATTTACTTTTCTTCGCAAAGCGAACATGATGCTTTTCAACAGTTTTAATGAGGTTGAATTGGAACGTAAAGGGATGGCATCTGAACGGCTAACAAGTGTAAAAGCACTCTTGTATGTCATTGCTGGTCACCTTAATCATCATCGCATCATTATTCAAGAACGTTATTTAAACTCAGACGATGTCAAAAATTTGGTTTCAGCATTACAGCATTGAGGAAATAAACGTATTTTTCAACAAATACCTATCGGGTCTGCTCGAGATTCAAGCGACAGAAATTGATGACAACTCCATCACGGCGACCATGCCGGTAACAGATAAAGTCAAGCAACCACATGGTATTTTACATGGCGGCGCTTCTGTCGTTCTGGCGGAGTCTTTGGGAAGTATCGCATCTAACCTCGTGGTTGATCCAGAAAAATACCGCGGAGTTGGACTTGAAGTAAATGCCAATCATATACGCCCGGTAAGTAGCGGCGTAATAACAGCAAAATGTAGCCCAATACACATTGGTCGATCCACACATATTTGGGAAATAAAAATGTACGATCGCTTCAACAAATTAAATTGTATCTCAAGACTTACAGTAGCTATCGTTCCAAAATAACGATAACTATACGGCTCTTGCTAACTCGATTTATCACCACGTTCCAATTACAATTCGACAATATTTATAAGCAAAGAAGGATAAATTTCACAATTTATCCTTCTTTTTTTTGTCAATTAATTATCAAAATCCCCCAAAAATATGCCTTTATTTATTTCCAATATTCAAGAAATTTAAGTAGTCTTGTAGGATGGATACTTTAAAAATCAGTAATTATGAAGCGCAATCGTTTGTTCATTCCTTATTCCTGCTGATTTACCAATCCTCGAACGATAACTTAACTAAATATAATAAAACAAAACATGACCACTAATCCTAACGTTGGTAAAACAGCTTTCCGCCCTATGGCCATCTGCTGTGGTTTATTTTTTATCCTCGGTTTTATTACCTGGGCAAACGGAACCTTAATTCCATTCTTAAAAATTGCTTGTAACCTCGAAACAGATTTGCAAGCTTTCTTCGTAACCTTTGCTTCCTATATTGCTTATTTTTTCCTAGCACTTCCAAGCTCAGTCATCATTAAAAAAATTGGTTTCCAAAATGGTTTAGTTGTCAGTCTTATTATATTAGGTTTAGGATCTTTGATCTTTATTCCTGCGGCAGATAATAGAAGCTACGGCCTATTTTTAACAGGAATTTTCATCCAAGGTTCAGGAATGGCATTATTACAAACAGCCGTTAACCCTTACTTAAGTATTATTGGTCCCATTGATAGCGCTGCACAACGTATTTCAATAGCTGGATTTTTCAATAAATCGGCTGGTATCATTGTACCTATCCTTTTCGGAACACTCTTTTTAAAAGATGCTCAAAAGGTAACAGCAAAATTGGAAGCAACAACGGATCTTGTCCAAAAGAATGCGATCTTAGATGATCTTCTTCAACGCGTACATACTCCATACATCTCGCTAGCAATTATATTCGTTGCCTTCGCAATATTCTTAAAGTTCACACACCTGCCTGAGGTCGATGTGGATGCAGAAGAAGAAACCAGCGCAGAAAGCGGAACTGTGGCAGCAAAGAAAACATCGATATTTCAATATCCACATTTGTTCTTGGGAGCTTTGGCAATCTTCTTCTGTGTGGCCGTCGAAGTTATGGCGGGAGATATCATTGGCGTCTATGCACGCGAACTGAAAGTTGATCCTTTCTTTACAACCTATGCAACAGCATTTACACTCGCTTGTATGTTGATCGGTTATATTATTGGTATTATTTCTATTCCAAGATTTGTATCACAACAAATGGCCTTACGCATTTGCACAATCATTGGCATCACATTCACCATTATTTCTGTTTTTACGACTGGTACAACTTCATTTATATTCGTTGCCTTGTTAGGAATCGCTAACTCCCTCATGTGGCCAGCGATCTTCCCGCTAGGAATTAAAGGCCTCGGAAAGTTCACGAAAACAGGGTCAGCCATCATGATTATGGGTATTGCAGGTGGTGCTATATGGCCTTTGATCTACGGATTGTTAAAAGATCATTTACATATTGATTTTCAACATGCATTCCTATATGCAATGATTCCGGGCTATCTATACATTATGTTTTTCTCTATAGTAGGCCATAAAGTTGGCAAAACGAATTAATGTAAATCCATCTTATATTTTAGGAAAAAAGGGCATCTAAAAAATAGATGCCCTTTTTTCTTAAAATTCTTCCTATTTTTAGGAGATAGATGCTGTAAGAGCCATTAAATATTACAGCCATGCTATAATCAGATTTTCTGTTTTTCAACAGGAGAAATAGAAGTTATGATCAAATGCATATCAAGAGCATATTGAACCACAGGATTAAGCATACAACAAACAAACAATGATACAGATGAAAAAGAATCTTTTTGCAATTGCCATTGCCGCAACAATGATGTTTACGGTCAACGAATCTTTTGCTCAGCTAAAGCTACCTGCAGCAAGTAGCTCACAGACAGTTACACAAGGTTTAGGTATTGAAAACGTAACCCTTAATTACAGCAGACCTAGCGTGAACGGTCGTAAGATTTTTGGTGATCTTGTTCCTTACAACGAAGTATGGCGCACAGGTGCAAATACAAATACCACATTAACTTTTGAAGGGGATGTTGAGCTGAATGGACACAAGCTTTCCGCCGGAACCTATGCTCTTTTCACAATCCCCAACAAATCGGAATGGACGATCATCATCAGTAAAAACACAAAACAATGGGGCGCCTATACCTATAAACAAAGTGAAGATGCTTTGCGCTTCAATGTGAAACCTCATACGCTAGCAAATCCAGTAGAAACTTTCAGCATTTCTTTCGACAATGTTACGCCTACAGGTGCTGTATTGAGTTTGGCTTGGGAAAAAACGTCAGTAAAGGTTGATCTCAAAGTCAATCAACAGGCTAAAATATTAGCTTCCATCGACGAAGCTATGAAGGGCGAGAAAAAACCTTATTTTGCCGCAGCCCAATATTACTTCAGTAATAACTTAGATCTAAATAAAGCGCTAAACTGGTATGACGAAGCCGCCAAAGCTCAACCTAAAGCTGCCCACGTCCTTTATTGGAAAGCAAAAGCTCAATTAAAAGCTGGAGATAAAAAAGGTGCAATAGAAACTGCAACGAAAGGTCTTGAAGTTGCCACAGCAGATAAAAATAGTGAATACATCAAATTGAACACACAAGTTATCAACGCTGCAAAGAAATAGGTATTTATAGCTAAAAAATGCCCCCAGAAAGTATCTCACTTTTTGGGGGCATTGCATTTAAAGCCTTTTTTATAAATCGGCTTTTAGTTTTATAGCTCGTCTTTTAGCAATTGCTCAAGTTCTTCTGGTGAAACGTTCATATTGACATTTCCGTCTTTCGCAAAAGAGATCTCACCGGTCTCTTCAGAGACAATAACAGCAATCGCATCCGAGATTTCCGTCACCCCAATAGCAGCGCGATGGCGTAGTCCGAATTGCAGCGGCAAATCCTCACTATCCGACAATGGTAGCACACAAGATGCTGTCATAATCTTAAAATCAACAATAACGACTGCTCCATCATGCAAAGGACTATTTTTATGAAAGATACTTTCAATCAGGCGCTTCGAAATATGGGCATCGATATACTCACCACTACTCTGATAATACTCCTCATCAAAATATTTTGAAAAAACCAATAAAGCACCTGTCCGTGTACGCGACATGCTTCTACAGGCTTCAATAACCGGTTTTAAGTCTTCCGTCAAATCCTTTTGTATAGCTTTCTTATTCCCGATAAATGACCAAAAAACTTTTTTCCGTTTCATGGATATGTTCTTCCCAACGTGCAGTAAGAACCGCCTGATTTCCTGTTGGAACACGACAATCAATGCAATGGACCCTACAGATATAAAACCGCCGAATATCTCGGTCAGTAAACGCATGTGCATCTGCTTAACGACTATATAAACACCATAAAACAGTGCTACACCAATCAGGATATTAACAGCAATGGTCCCTCTAATCAAACTATAGATATAGTAGATAATAATCGCTACCAATATGATATCAATAACGTCCAATAGGCGAAAGCCGCTAAACAGGCTATAGTCGATTCCATCCATATATGCAAGTTAAAAAAAAATAGATATTATTTGTATTTTTACAACATAACATACAGGAAAATGACTAGACTTTCAGTAAATATCAATAAAATCGCAACGCTCAGAAATTCCAGAGGTGGCAATAATCCTAATCTAGTATCTGCAGCATTAGCCTGTGAACGTTTTGGAGCACAGGGTATCACTGTCCACCCGAGACCTGATGAAAGACATATTCGCTATCAGGATGTCTTTGACTTAAAAGCAGCAATCCAGACCGAACTCAATATTGAAGGAAATTGCCAGGAACAGAAATTTATTGACCTTGTATTGGCCAATAAACCAGCACAAGTAACCTTAGTGCCAGATACCGAAGGACAATTGACCTCGAATCATGGCTGGGATACCATTAAGAACAAAGCCTACCTACAAGATATGTGCAAATTGTTCAAAGATGCAGGTATACGTGTTTCTATTTTTGTTGATCCGGTTGAAGAAATGGTAGAGGCTGCGGCAGAAACAGGAACAGATCGCATTGAACTTTACACAGAAGGTTTTGCCACGGAATATGGCTTTGACAAGGAACTCGCTATAAAACCGTATTTCAAAGCTGCATTAAAAGCACGTGAAGTCGGTTTAGGTCTAAATGCGGGCCATGACTTAGATCTCAACAATTTGCAATATTTCAACCAACATATCCCTGAACTCCTGGAAGTAAGTATTGGCCATGCCCTCATCTCTGATGCACTATACCAAGGATTAGAAGAAACAATCAAACGTTATCTGGCTTGTTTGAAGTAATAGCATGTTCGGCGAAGAGCGCTAACTTTATAAATGAGCTTCTTGTGATCTACCGAATTGCACAAAAATGCATAAATAGAAAAGGGCTTTCTTAAATGGACTGCCCCCAAAAGATTGGACAAATTTAGTTAATTAGATTTGTAATAATGAGCTCGATATTCTGTCGGGCTCATTCCATTTAAATTTAGTTT